>CAMPAL010000055.1 GCA_946631855.1 uncultured Treponema sp.
TATAAAATAAGCAGTTCAAACCAGGTTAAAGGACGGCCTGCAGATAAATCTTCCGGGATGATTGAATCAATGGCAGGCTGCATTTCTTTTACAGTCTGTTCGTAAATTTCTTCTGGTAGAAATTCAAGAGGTTTTGAAATTCTTTCTCTAAAGTCCATGATGTGTGGAGAGGAATAAACACCTACATTGTATCCGGCTTCTTCCAAAATGCAGGCGATCATTCTTGAAACAGAACCTTTACCTTTAGAGCCGGCAACATGAACACATGGGGCAAAGTCCTGGGGATTGTCAAAGCGTTTGCACAAAAAATCAATTGTATCTAGCCAAAAAATTTCTTTTTTGGGGTTGCGTTCAAAATTTAAGTAATCATCTAGCCAATCTTGAAATACATCAATAGCTTTCATAATCTTTTATTATAAACATTATAGAAAATGCTGTCATTAGGAAAATAACATCAATCTCAAAGGTATTTCTTGAAAGACTGTATGTTTCTTTATATAATAACAAAAAGAATATAAAAAAGATAAGGTTTTTTAGTAAGGATAAAATTCATGAGTCAAGAAATTCAGTATACTGATATTAACAAAAGTTATGAGGCTGCTGTTGAACGCAGTAAAAAACTTGAAGAAGATTTAATCAAAAATCCTAAAAAATACAGAGTTTTAACTGGTGATAGACCAACAGGCCGTCTTCACATTGGACATTATTTTGGTTCTTTGCAAAATCGTGTTCGCCTTGCAAACATGGGTGTTCCAACAATGATTTTGATTGCAGACTACCAGGTTTTAACAGATCATGATGCTTTTGATAAAATTTCACAGAATACAAAAGAACTGGTAATAGATTATCTTGCAGCGGGAATTGATCCTGAAAAGCAGGATGTAATCATTTATCCTCATTCATATGTTCCTGAAGCAAATCAGCTTATGATTCCTTTCCTTACTTTGGTTTCAAATGCTGAATTGAGCCGTAACCCAACTGTAAAAGAAGAAATTCAGTCTGCCGGTCTTACAAACGTAAATGCCGGAATGTATACTTATCCTGTACACCAGGCTGTAGATATTCTTTTCTGTAAGGGAAATGTTGTTCCAGCCGGAAAAGATCAGCTTCCTCATATTGAAATGACACGTACAATTGCCAGTCGTTTTAATAAAAAATTCTGTACAGATGTAGGAAAAGAACCTGTTTTCCCATTGCCAGAAGTTTTACTTTCAAAAACTCCAATGATTATGGGACTTGATGGTTCTCAGAAAATGTCAAAATCACGCAATAATACAATCATGCTTTCTGCTACAGAAGATGAAACTGCAAAACTGATAAAGAAAGCAAAAACTGATCAGGAAAGATTGATTACTTATGATCCTGTAAATCGTCCTGAAGTTGCTAATCTTTTAATGCTGATTTCTCTGTGTACTGGTGAAGAACCTGCTGCAATTGCTTCAAGAATAGGCGAAGGTGGTGGAGGCATGCTCAAAAATACTTTGACAGAAGCATTGAACGAAACTCTCCGTCCTTTACGTGCAAAACGTGCTGAACTTGAAAAGAATCCTGAATATATTCGTAAGGTGTTACTTGAAGGTTCTGAAAAAGCTCGCGAAATTGCTCAGCAGACACTTGCAGAAGTTCGCGAACGAATGAATATGGTTATCTAATTATTGTTCAGTTTTTCTGCCACTTTTAGAAGACTTTCTTTATTGTTCATAGAGGGGTCTTCTAAAACGCAGTCAAAAAGTTCTTTTAATATCTGACCAAGCTGCTTTCCCGCAGGAATTCCTGCTTCAATTAAGTCTTTTCCGTTTACAGCAAGATCTTTCAGAGACAGAGCGTTTTTTTCATTTTCAATTTCTTTAATTCTTTCCTGAAGTTCAATTAAGAGTTCGCAGGATTTTGTATCATGTATTCTTACTGGTTCATTGTATTTTCCGTACATGTCAGCGAGTCGTAAATCAATCAAATCTTCAATATTTTCTGATCCGACTTTTACCAGAAAACGTCTTACTGCGGCCTGGGACCAGCTTGATTCATAATGGAACATGTGGTTTAAAATCAGGTGACAGACATGATTGATTTCGTTGTTGCTGAATTTCAGGTTTGTCATTATCTGTCTGCATATTTTTTCAGAATAAACTTCATGCTGAAAAAAATGAAAAACTGTCAGATTGTTTTCAGTTTTTACAGTTTTGCTTGCAGGCTTTCCTATATCGTGAAAAAGGGCTGCCAGTCTTACAAGAGGTTTGTTTTCTGGAGCTCCGTCACAGGCATAAAAATTGTGATCTAATACATCAAAGATATGGTAACCTCTGTCATCAGCCTGAATGCAGTTTCTTCCTTCAAGTAGCTGTGGAATGAAAATTTTAAGGATGCCTGTTTCTTCCATCATTTTTAAGCCCATACTTGGCTTTTTGGCTTTCATCATTTTCATCAGTTCGTCTCTGAATCTTTCTTTTGAAATTGATTCAACCTTGGTCAGTACTTCCGGAAGGTGGATGGAATTATAAGTTTCTTCTTCAAGCTTAAAGTTTAACTGAGTTGCAAAACGGAGGGCTCTGACAGGCCTTAATCCGTCTTCTAAAAATCTGTCTCTGGCGTTTCTTACAGTTCTTATGGTTTTGTTTTTTATATCCTTTCTGCCTTTGTAAGGGTCAACAATTGTCCCGTCTTTTAAATCTACAGCGATGGCATTCATTGTAAAATCGCGGCGGGCCAGGTCTTCTTCGATAGTTGCAGCATAATTTACAGAATCGGGGTGTCTTCCGTCCGAATAACCGCTTTCTGTTCTGAATGTTGTTACTTCAATTTCAGTTTTTTTAAAGTGAACGGTTACAGTTCCGTGTTCAAAACCGGTTGGTACTACAAAAGGAAAAATTCTCATTACATCCTGAGGAGTTGCATTTGTTGTAATGTCCCAGTCATGAGCTTCTTTATTTAAAAAAATGTCCCGGACTGCACCTCCGACCAGATAGGCTTTGTATCCGTTTTTTTCAAATACAGCATAAAATTCTTTTAAAATTTGAGGAATTTTGATTTTTTTAGAAAATGATTTATATATCATAAGTTATTTAAGTCCTTCTGAAAGATAGTTGATTATACTTGAAAGCTCCATGCAGACAAAACAGAAGATGATTGAGAAAAGAAGAAAAACTGCATGTAAAATTTGTTTTATCTTGTGGTTTTCTGTAAAAATTTTGAATCCTGTTTCAATCAAAAGCAAAAAAGAAAGGAGCAGATTAAAGGTGGAGGCTTGAGAAAGTATAGAGATTATGATTTTCTGACTGTGATCCTGAAAAGCCTGGTAATTTCCTATTATGTAAAGAATTGTAAGAATCAAACAGAAGACGGTGAAGGTTAAATCCAAAGTCATGAAAAAACGATATATAAAAGCATTGGAGAAAATTTTTTTTGAGTACTTTGGTTTTATTTTTTTCATTTTACTTGAAGTATTTTAGATTCTGTTGATATACTTGTTTTGATTTTATTGAATATTCGGATTTAAGTCCATGAAGAAATTTATAACCTGTATTTTGATAATCGCCATTTTTTCAGCTTTTGTATTTTATCTTGGCTGGACTCAATTTAAAATTAAACCGGGGCAGGTAGGAATTGTGGTTTCTAAGACAGATGGGGTTTTACCTGACCCCGTTGAAAATGGAAAGAGCAGCTGGAACTGGCAGTTTCTTCTCCCAACTAATGCAAAATTAGTCACTTTTACAATTGAACCTTATTCTGGTGAAAAGACTGTGAAAGGTCAGCTTCCTTCAGGTCAAACTTATACAGCCATTTTTAATAATTCTGATAATTTTGAATATTTTTTCAGGTTTTCAATTTCGCTGACTCTTACACCAGAAAATCTTCTTTCACTTTATAAAAACAATAAAATTACAAAACAGGAAGATTTACAAAATTATTTAAGTAATGCTGCAGATACAATTGCTCAGCTTGCGGCCAGGTATTATCTGGAAAAGCTGCAGACAAATCCTTCTTTTGTTATAGAATCTGTGCGTCGTGAAGATTTACTGCGTTCAATCCGTTTGTATGAAGACTGTCCTGAAGTAGATCTTATGACTTTTGCGTTGAAAGAATCAAAAGTTCCGGATTATGCATTATATAAAAATCTTCAGAATAAATATTTTACTAATCAGACTGAAATTGAGCAGGTGGAAGAATGAAACTTTGGTTTGTGAGTATGGAATGTGCCAATATTGCAGAGGCGGGCGGGGTAAAAAATGTAACTTTTTCTCTTTGTAATGAATTTGCCCGCCTGGGACATGATGTAACTCTTTTCATTCCGGTTTTCAAATGCAATAGCTGGGATAAATTAACAAAAATTGAAAAAAATCTTTATAAATCAAATATTCAGATTTGCCAGAAAGAAGAAATAGTGTCTTATACAAAGGCAGTTTTTCAAAAATCAGATTTTAAGGTTATTTTAATAAATAACGAGCATTTTGCAGAAAAAGAAGCTGTTTATACATACACCGAAAAAGAAGAAAAGGTAAATCCTAATCATAAAAAAGGAGAAGGACATGAAGATGCGCTTCTTATTGATTCACTTTTTCAAAAATCGGTTTGTAATTATTTAAAATATATTGATTTATATTCTGTTCCTGATTTAATTCATTGTCAGGATGCTTCGACTGCAATTTTGCCAGCTTATTTAAAAGAAACTGCTTATCCTCAGATAAAAACATTAATCACAATACATAATGCAGGTCCTTTTTATCATCATGAATTTAAAAATCTTGAAGATGCTTCATTTTACACAGGCTTACCTCGAGAGCTGCTGAAAAATTCTATGAATGGACAGAGGGTTGAACCCTTTTTGATAGGTCTTAATTCTGGTGCAAATCTTATGACAGTTTCGAAAGATTATGCACTTGAATTAAAAGATCCTTCGAATTGTGAATTTACAGATGGACTTTCAAAAATTTTTCATGACAGGAAAATTAAAATTAAGGGGATTACAAATGGTTTCGATTTTGACCGTTATAATCCTTCGAAAATTGAAGTTTCAAAATTACCTTTTGCTTTTAATCCGGAAATTGGTGATTTTTCAGGTAAGTATAAAATCCGTAAATTTTTTATTGAAGAAGTAGTTAATTCCAGTCAATATCCGTCAAGTGGAATTGAAAAATTCGGAAAACTTGAAGTTTCTGCTGATTGTAAAAAAGAATTTTATATTGCTTATCACGGAAGAGTAACAAGTCAAAAAGGAATAAGTGTGCTTACTTCAGCAATTCCTCATATTCTTTCTGAAAATGAAAATGTTCGTTTTGTAATTGCCGGGCAGGGGGAACCAAAACTTGAAGAAGAACTTGCTGAATTGACCAGAAAATACTCAGGTAAAATTGTTTATTTGAATGGATATAATCAGTCTGTTGTAAGAATGGCAATTGCCTCCTGTGATTTTATTGTTTTACCTAGTTATTTTGAACCTTGTGGACTTGAAGATTTTATATCTCAGGCTTTTGCAACTTTGCCGGTAGCCCATAAAACTGGCGGATTAAATAAAATATTGAATGGAAAAACAGGTTTTCTGTATAAAAATAATACATCCAGAGATTTAGCAGAAACAATTCTTAAGGTTATTAAATTAAATGATGAAAAAATCATGAAGATTAGAGTTCGTGCTGCAAAGTATGTTCATGATGAATATATCTGGAAAACTGTAGTTGAAAAAAAATACTTAAAATATTTTAAAGAAATTTTAAGAAAAAAGTAAAATCGCTATTGACTCTTTTTTTTCAAGAGTATAATATAAAACACGTTCGACACAATAAACGAACAAGCCAATTCGCTGCCTTAGCTCAGCTGGTAGAGCACGTGATTTGTAATCTCGGGGTCGTGGGTCCAAATCCTACAGGCAGCTTATTTAGTAGGGGAGTTCGCATAGCGGCAATTGCAAGGGACTGTAAATCCCTCGGCTCACGCCTCCAGAGGTTCGAGTCCTCTACTCCCCATTAGGAAGAACAAGAGTTAGTTAAAAACTAGCTCTTTTTTTTTGCCTGTTTGATTTTTGATTTTGCTCGTTCTCTTAGTAGACAAATTTTACCGGATAGTTTAAATTATTTAATAAAGAGGGGAAAAAGTGAGAATTCATTTTTGGGGCGTCAGAGGCTCTTTGCCAACTCCAATATCACCAAAACAAGTTCAATCAAAAATAATGGCTGCCATTCAAAGGGTAACTCCAGAAGATTTAAAATCTGCTGAGACCAGGGCAAAATTTGTTTCAAGTCTTCCATCCTGGATTTTCGGAACAGCTGGTGGAAATACGGCTTGTGTTGAATTACAGCATGATGATACCCATATCATTCTTGATGCAGGATCTGGAATCAGAGCTCTCGGAAAAGAACGTAAATGTCCTGATAAATATCACCTGTTTTTCTCCCATTTTCATTGGGATCATATAAGTGGATTTGCTTTTTTTGATCATGCCTATAATCCTAAAGTTGAGTTTGATATTTATTCTCACTGGGAAAATGCAAAAGAAGTTTTTCTAAATCAGCTTGCAGAACCATATAGTCCTCCATCAATTGCTAAAAGTATTTGCCACAAAATGAACTTTCATACTCTCGAAGCAGATAAAGAATTTTTTATTGATGGTATAAAAATTAATTCCCATAAAATGCGCCATCCCGGAGATTCTTATTCCTTTTCTTTTGAAGTTGACGGAAAGAAATTTGTTTATGCTACAGATGTAGAGCTTAAAAGTACAGATTTCAAGGTAAAAAGCGAAGAAGGTGAAGCAGTTTTTAAAAATGCAGACGTTATTGTAATTGATTCACAATATACAGTTGAAGAAGTTTATCGAAAAGAAAACTGGGGGCATTCTGCATTTTGTTATGCTATTGATTTTGCCGTTTACTGGAATATTAAAAAAGTTTATTTGTTCCATCATGAACCAACTTATGATGATAAAAAATTAAACTCAATTCTTCAGGCTTCCCGCTGGTATGCTCAGTATATTAATCATTCTGATATTCAGATTGAACTTGCTAAAGAAGATCTGGAAATTGAAATTTAAGAGAGAATTGAATGTTTTTAGATAATGAAGATATAACAGTTCTTGAATATTCCTTTTCTAAAAAAGAACTTTTTGTTCTTGCCCGTTATTTGAGACAGAAACAGGAAGAATTGCCAGAAGGGCTTGAGACTTTTTGTAAGACGCTGGAGGATTCGATTTATAATTCAATGTCTATTGAAGAGGTAAAACGGTTTTACTCATGAAAAAAAATATCACTATTATTTTAATAATATTACTTTTGCTTGCAGGAGCAGGGGGTGCAGCCTATTTTTATGTAAAAAATCTGGCAAAACCTGTTTCTTTGACAGAATCTTCTAAAGATGTAAGGGTTGAGATTCCGCATGGAACTTCTGTTTATAGTGTTTCAAAACTTCTTAAAAATGAAAAATTAATCAGAAGTGATAAACTGTTTTATTATTCCGTACGTTTTCCTGTAATTAAAAAGATTTTTTTTCCTGAAGAAGAAGATTTTTCTTTTACTCTTAGAAGTGGAATTTATCATATTCAGGATAATATGAATATTGTTCAGATTCAGAAGGTGCTTTCTTCAGGTCAGCAGGAATACATAAAAGTATCAATTCCTGAAGGTTATACGATTTCTCAAATTGCCAGAGAACTTGAAAAAAATGAAATTTGTCCTGCAGCAGATTTTATTCAGGTTTGTAAGAGTGATAAAATTCGTTACGACTATAATATTCCTGGTGATTCGTGTGAAGGTTATCTTTTTCCGGATACATATTTTTTGACAGTTGGAATGAATGCTGAACTTATTGCAAAATTGATGATTGATAATTTTTTTGAAAAAATTAAAAGCGTTCCAAATCTTGCAGAAAAATCATCTGAGGATTTATTTTATACTGTAAGACTTGCTTCGATTGTTGAAAAAGAATATGCGGTTGCAGATGAAGCTCCTTTAATTGCCAGTGTCTTTAAAAATCGTTTACGCAGAAATATAGGACTTTATTCCTGTGCAACAGTTGTTTATGTACTTACAGAAATTGAAGGTCGTCCTCATCCGGACAGAATTCTTATTCAGGATACCAGAATTGATAATCCATATAATACATATATCTGGGCTGGTTTACCTCCTGGAGCAATTTCTAATCCGGGACTTATTGCACTTGATGCAGCAACTAATACTCCAAAAACAAATTATTACTTCTTTCAGGTTGTAGATGCAGAAGAAGGACGTCATGTGTTTACATCCAGTTTTGAAGATCATATTGAAAATCATATTTCAGTAAACAGGAGAAAGAACAACTAGATGGCTGGTTATATTTCAAATGAAACTATAGATGCCATTCTTAACACCTCAGATATAGTTGCTACGGTTGGAGAGTATACAAAACTTGAACGCCGTGGAGGAAATGATTTCTGGGGGTGTTGTCCTTTTCATGGTGAAAAAACTGCGTCTTTTCATGTTGATGGTGATAAAAAGTTTTTTTATTGCTTTGGATGTAAGAAAAGCGGAAATATCATTAATTTCATCATGGAGATGGAAAAACTTTCTTATGCCGATGCTTTGATTTCTCTTGCACGGAAATCAGGTATTCCGATTAAGTATAAAGATGGTTTTGTTCCAGATGAATCTTTTCGAAAAAATGATGAGACTGAAAAATACATAGATCTTTATGAACGTACCGCCTCAATGTTTCATTATCTTCTTGTTGAAACTGAACAGGGAAAAAAAGCTTTAGAATATGTAAGTAAACGCGGTCTTACAAAAGAAACTATTGATAAATTTAAACTTGGTTATGCTCCTGCAGACCGAAAATGGTTAAAAGCATTTCTCAAAAAAAAGAACTATAGTGATGAGTTTTTAAATAAATCCGGGCTTTTTAGTTCAAAATATCCAGATTATTCTTTTTTCTCAGACAGACTGATGTTTCCGATTTTTAACAGAAAAGGACAGGTTGTTGCTTTTGGTGGCCGTGTCATTCCTCCAGCAGATGAAAGTCAGAGAAAGTATCTTAATTCGGGTGATTTGCCCCAGTTTAAAAAGCGGGAAACACTTTTTGGTTTTAATTTTGGAAAGAATTCTATCAGGGAAAATAAAAAAATTATTTTTTGTGAAGGAAATATGGATGTAATTGCATATCATCAGTGTGGACTTGATTATGCAGTTGCAACGCTGGGGACTGCACTTACAGAAGAACATATAAAAATGATTCAGGGCTTTGTCGCTGATGGTGAAGTTTATTTATCTTTTGATTCTGATGGTGCGGGACAAGCTGCGACCTGGAAGGCTATAAAACTTTGCCGTGAACATAAATTGACTGTAAAAATCATCCGTCTTCAGGGTGGAAAAGATCCGGCAGAAATTATGTTAAAATACGGTGCAGAAAACTTGACGAAACAGGTTGAAAATGCTATATTAGATAGTGACTATCTTTTACTTAGACTAGGTGAAAAATACCCTGTGGATACACCTGAGGGTAAGACGAAAGCTGCATTGGAATATTTCCTTTATGTAGATGCACTTCAGTCTAGTATACAGAAAGAGTCGTGTCTTGACCAATTGTGTCGGACATTTAATCTAAAACCGGAGGCTGTAAAAAGAGATTTCGAGAATCGTGACCAGGCCCGAGAGCGTACAAATATCCGGTCAAATAATAACCAGACAGAAGAAGTCAAACAGATTAAACTCGATGCCGAATTACGAGGTTTAATAGCTGTTACCGCCGATTTAGACCAGTTCAAAGTATTACGTTCAAATGTTCTTGAGGACGATTTCAAAAACCCTTCAGCCAGAAAGTTATTTAAAATTTTGGAAGTTTGTTTTAATGGTCAAAATTTTACAATAAATGATATTTTAAGTCAGTGTGATGACGAACAGTTGATTCAGTTGATTACTGGTTCAATTTCTTCTGGAGTTTATAAAAGCGAACAGGCAAGTGTCATAGTAGAAGACACAATAAATTATATAAAGAAAAATAGGCTTTATACTCAGAGGGATAAGTTGTTACAAAGAATTCGACAATATCATGTAGTGACTCCCGATGATCAGAAACAATTAAACGCACTTCTAGCACAAAAACTGGAACTTGATAAACAGGTTCAGGCATTAGGACAAAAGTAGGTGAATACTGTTATGGACGATACAAGCAATTCTGCTTTGGCTTTGGCTACTAATCCAGCTGTTGAGAAACTCCTTGAGTTTGCAAAAACAAAAAAAATCATTACATGGGATGATGTAATTGAATATTTAGGACAGGATTTTGTTAATCAGGATGAATTAATGGAACCTGTTTTAAAATTACTCAAAGATATGAACAGAGAACCGGTTGAAACTGGTATCATTGGTCAGGATGACGTTCAGGATGAAATCGAAGATGATGAAGATGAAGACAGTTTAATCCTTGATCAGGACGACGATGATGTAGTTCAGGAAGATGAAACCGTTTCTGAAATTGAAAAAGCTGAAAAAGCTTCAAAAAATAAACTTGTAAACAGTGATAAAGATTCAAGCGTTGATGATCCTATCAGACTTTATCTTAGAGAAATTGGTAAGGAAAATCTTTTAACTGCAGAACAGGAAGTAGAACTTTCCAAAACAATGGAGCAGGGAAATAACATTATTAAGGATGTTATAAAAAATTCAGGAATTATGATTCCAGAGTTTTTCGCTATTGCTCAGAAAGCTTTTACAAGAATTGATGTACATGAACCTGGAAAAACCAGAAAAGAAATTAATGAGGAAATGGCAGATAAACGCCGCCTTAAGAGTTTCTATGGTGAAAATATAAAACCTGTACTTTCAGAAATGAAACAGTACATGATCATTAAAAAGCAGCTCTTTGAAGTTGAACAGTCTAGTGAAATTTTTGCAAATCCTCAGCTTGTAGAACTTAGAGCAAAAATCCTCCCTGAACTTCAGAAAGTTGATATTCAGACAGAAGAACTTGATAAATTTACACAGAAATACCGTGAAGCTACAATAAAAATTGAAGAATATCACCAGAAGCAGGAAAAGAAGATGAAGGAACTTCGTGTTTCAAATACATCTGAACTCCGTAATCTTGGTAGAAAAATTTCAATTAAATCACAGGCTGTTAAACTTGAAAAAGAACTTAATATGACAGCTGATGAAATTCGTGAAATTTATACACAGATTCAGAAGATTGACCGAAAACTTCACCGCCTTGAGTATGAATTTGAAAACAGTGTTGATGATATTCAGAAAATGGCAAAAGATATTGAGTACGGACGCCAGATGATGGAGAAGGCTAAAAATCGTTTGATTAATGCTAACCTTCGTCTTGTTGTTTCTATTGCTAAAAAATATACAAACCGCGGATTACATTTCTTTGATTTGATTCAGGAAGGTAACATTGGTTTGATTAAAGCTGTAGAAAAATTTGAATACCGCAAGGGATTTAAGTTCTCTACATATGCAACATGGTGGATTCGTCAGGCAATCACCCGTTCAATTTCAGATCAGGCTCGTACAATTCGTGTACCAGTACATATGATTGAGCAGATTAATAAGGTTGTTCGTGAAAGTCGTCAGCTTATGCAGAAGCTTGGTCGTGAACCAACTGATGATGAAATTGCACAGCAGCTTGGATGGCCATTGGCACGTGTAAAACAGGTTAAAAATGTTGCCCGTGAACCAATTTCTCTTGAAACTCCTATTGGTGAGGAAGAAGATTCAATCCTTGGAGACTTCATTGAAGATAAAGAAGTTGAAAATCCAGCTTCACAGACAGCATTTACTTTGCTTCAGGAACAATTGCGTACAGTATTGAATACTTTACCACCACGTGAACAGGAAGTTCTGAAAATGCGTTTTGGTCTCGAAGACGGTTATTCACTTACATTGGAAGAAGTTGGATTGTATTTTGATGTAACTCGTGAACGTATTCGTCAGATTGAAGCAAAGGCTTTGAGAAGACTTCGTCATCCTAGAAGAGCTAACGGATTAAGAGATTATATTGAGACCTAAGGTATCTTAGGCTTATAGACTAAAACGGGTAATTATTATAAAATTATCAGAAAATTTAATGGCATTTTGCTAAAAGAAACAGACCAGAGTGGTCATATACATGAGGAATCCTTACTATGGAAACACAGGAAGTAATTAACATTCTTAAAAAATTGCAGGACATTCTTGTTCAGAAATATGATTTGGAAGCAAAAAGAGACGAAGCTCCAAAACAGTTAGGTAATCAGAAAGATTTACTGGAAAAAACTCAGAAAGAGTTTATTGAAGAACAGGCTCTTTACGATTCTATCAAGGAAAAAGTTTCAAATTTAAAAGAAGAACTTGAAGAAGCTGTACATTCACGTGAAGAAGGTGAAGAGGGTGTTGCAAACTCTACAACTCATCGTGAATATGAAGCTCTTGAAAAACAGATCGTTGAAGCAAAAGCAAAAGAAGATGAAGTTAGAAAAGAACTTCAGAAAGAAGAACGTGAACTTGCTGAACTTGATGAAAGACTTAAGAATTCAAATGAATTGATTACTTTCCAGAAATCTGAACTTGAAACAGCTCAGAACTCAATTAATAAGAAAACAGAAGAATATACAACAGAGTTGGAAGCTCTTGAAAAAGAAGCTGAAAAAATTACAAAAGAACTTAATAATGAAGAAATTCTCTTTAAGTTTGAAAGAATTATCCAGAGAAACTCTCAGGGTATTGTTACTGTTAAAAATGGCGTTTGTTCTGGATGTCATATGATTCTTCCTGCAGACTTTGCAAACGAAGTTCGTCAGGGAGATGGAATTAAGTTCTGTCCATATTGTAGCCGTGTTCTTGAATACGATGAAGACAGTACAGACGAAGCAGAAGACTTCTTCAGCCTTGAAACAGCAGGTAGTCTTGCTGGTCTTGATGATGATGACTTCGACGATGAAGAAGATCTTGATGAAGAAAGAGATGATGAAGATTCACTCTACGATGATGAAGATTCACTTGATTCTTCAGACGATGATGATGAAGATGATGAAGACAGAGATTCTGATGATGAAGAATCTGATGATGAGTAATCTTTATCATATGTAGTTTAAGCGGCTGTCTAAAAGAATTAAATGAACTTTTAAGACAGCCTTTATTTTTTTATTGTAAATATCAGATGGAATATAACCGCTTCTTTGATTTCTGATGATAGAAAGCAGAGATGAGAGAAAGTCCGGGCTCCTTCGGAAGAAATGCCGGATAATAACCGGGCACTAATTGGCAGCTGTATTTTTATACATAGCCCAGGCAGTGACAGACAGTGCAACAGAAAAAATACCGCCTGGAAACAGGTAAGGGTGAAAAGGTGGTGTAAGAGACTACCACATAAATGGTAACATTTATGGTTTGTAAACCTCATTTGGAGCAAGATTAAGCAGCAGTTGTGGATTCCGACCAATACTGCGGGTAGATTGCTGGAGTCAAATGGTAACATTTGATGCGGATAGATGGTTATTGCTATTATATAGCAGACAGAACCCGGCTTATTATTCCATCTGTTTTTTTTAAGTAAACAATGAATAGTCAATATAATTTAGAAAATAATAATTTCGCAAAAAAAAAGAATCATCTTTTATCTAAGATTCTGATTATATCAGGCATTTTAATTATAGTTGCCTCTCTTGTTTTTGGAATAACAATTTTTATTGTAAAATCTACACAAAATAAAGTTACTTTAAAATCAATTAAGAAGGCCTGGAACTCATACGACTATCAGAAAATTTATGAACTTTCAAAAGCATATCTGAATGAATATCCTTATAACAATACTGCAATTACTTATTATAGTTATGCATGTTTCTTTTTAAGTCAGTCACAGACTGATACTCTGCAGGCTCAGACTTATCTTGATGAATGTATTAACAATCTTCGAATTGCTATGTACAGTGCCAGTCCAAGTCTTACACCTCAGCTTCAGTATATGCTCGGTTGTGCATATTTTTACAAAAATACAATTACAACTCATTATTATGCAGATCTGGCTGTAAAATATCTTCTTCTGGCTCAGGAAAACGGATATGAATCAGATGACATTCCAGAATATCTTGGTTTAAGTTATGCCTCTTTAGATATGACTATGGAAAGTATAAAAGCATTTACAAAAGCTTTGCTTGTCAGGGAATCAGATTCTCTTTTACTTTCAATTGCAGAACAATATAATAAAGCGGAAGAATATGATGCCGCAGTTCCTTATCTTTTTAGAATTATAAAGAACAGTAAAAATGAAGAAGTTATTTTGAAAAGTCAGATACTTCTTGGTAATATATATATAGCTCAGGGTAAACTTGAAGATGCTATGCAGGAATTTAATAATGTTTTGAAAAAAAATGAAAATTCTGCTGACGCACATTATGGAATTGGTGTAATATATGAAATGCAGGGAAATATAGTAAAAGCACGTGCCGAATGGAGAACAGCTTTGAAATTTCAGGTTAATCATCCTGGTGCTCTGCAAAAAATGTCAAATAATTAAAAAAAAGCTGGGAGGATTTGATGGCTTTCTTTGATAAATTTTCAACTGATATTGGTATTGATTTAGGAACCTGTAACACTCTTATTTATGTTAAAGATAAGGGTATTGTAATAGATGAACCTTCTGTAATTGCTGTAGAAAAAGGAACAGCAAGAATTGTAGCAGTTGGTGCAGAAGCAAAAAGAATGCTTGATAAAACTCCTGGAAATATTTCTGCTATCAGACCTTTAAGAAATGGAGTTATTGGTGATATTGAAAGTACTGAAAAAATGATTAAGTATTTTATCAGTAAAATTATCCCACGACATCAGTTATTTAAATCAGTTCGTATGAAAATTGGTATTCCTTCATGTATTACTGATGTAGAAAAACGTGCAGTTATTGAAGCAGCTTTAAAAGCTGGTGCAAAGGAAGTTGAAGTAATTGAGGAAAGCCGTGCAGCTGCAATTGGTGCTGATATTCCAATTTTTGAACCTGCCGGACATATGATCTGTGATATCGGTGGTGGAACTGCAGAAATTTCTGTAATTTCACTTGGTGGTATGGTTGTAACTCATTCCATCAGAGTTGGTGGTGATAAATTTGATGAAGCCATTGTAAAGCATGTAAAATCAGTACACAATCTTATTATTGGTCAGCCAGCTGCAGAAAGACTTAAGATTCAGATTGGTAATGCAGC
>CAMPAL010000056.1 GCA_946631855.1 uncultured Treponema sp.
CCAAAAACTTGCGTACTTCCTTTATGAATTATATATTTATTACAAGAATTAAACAAACGTTTAATTGATTAAATATTCAACTGATATAAAGAAAAAAGGGAGTTCACTATGAAAAAGACTTATAAAATTGAAGTAGATTGTGCTAACTGTGCAAATAAAATGGAAGTTGCTACAAAAACTGTTGCAGGTGTAAAAGATGCAAATGTAAATTTTATGACACAGAAAATGACTGTTGAATTTGAAGACGGTCAGGACGACAAGGCAGTTATGAAAGCTGTTTTGAAGGCATGCAAAAAAGTTGAAGATGACTGCGAAATAGAACTTTAATTTCTGATTTCATTTTTTCAGGAGCTGCGTATGACAAAAAAACAAAAAAAGATGCTTACCCGCATCATTGTTTCTGCTATCCTTTTTATACTTTTACAGTTTATTCCTTTTGAAAGAATACCTGGAAAAGTTCCTGTAAAATTTATTCTCTATGTTGTAGATTTCCTTATCATTGGCTACGACATTCTTAAAAAAGCAGGAAAAGGAATCTGGAATCGTCAGGTTTTTGACGAAAACTTTCTTATGGCAGTTGCAACTCTGGGTGCCTTTGCTCTGGAAATTTATTCAGAAAAAGGAAACCTTCTTGCAGTAAATGATTGTAACGAAGCGGTTGCAGTTATGCTTTTCTACCAGATTGGAGAGTTCTTCCAGGCATACGCAGTTGGAAAAAGCCGTAAAAATATCACCCAGCTTATGGACATCCGTCCAGATTATGCAAACATCGAAAAAGATGGAAAACTTGAACAGGTAGATCCTTCGGAAGTTCAAAAAGGCAGTATAATTGTCGTACAGCCTGGCGAAAAAGTTCCTATTGATGGAATTGTTATCGAAGGTTCTTCTACCCTTAATACAAGTGCCCTTACTGGAGAAAGTCTGCCAAGAGAAGTTGGAATTAACGACGAAATTATAAGCGGAAGCATAAACTTAAGCGGACTTCTGAAAATTCAAACCAGCAAAGAGTTTGGAGAATCTACAGTTTCAAAAATCCTTGAACTTGTCGAAAATGCCAGCTCAAGAAAATCTAAATCTGAAGAATTTATCTCTAAGTTTGCAAGAATTTACACACCAGCGGTTGTTTTTTCTGCCCTGGCACTTGCCCTGCTTCCACCACTAGTAAGACTGCTCTTTATCAGAACAAGTGCAGAATGGTCTGTCTGGATTTACAGAGCCCTCACCTTCCTGGTAATTTCCTGCCCATGTGCTCTGGTTATCAGCATTCCGCTCAGTTTCTTTGCAGGACTTGGTGGGGCAAGTAAAGATGGTATTTTGATTAAAGGTTCAAACTATCTTGAAACTCTTTCAAAAACAAAAACAATCGTGTTCGATAAAACTGGAACTCTTACAAAAGGAATTTTTGAAGTAACAGGCGTTCACCACAATATAATAGAGGAAACAAAGCTGATTGAAATGGCCGCTCATGCAGAATGTGCTTCATCTCATCCTATCAGTAAAAGTTTACAGAATGCTCACGGACAGGAAATTGACCGTTCCCGTGTAAAAGACATAGAAGAACTTTCAGGTTTCGGAATTACTGCAAATGTTGATGGACACAAGGTTGCAGCAGGAAACTTAAAACTGATGGAAAAACTTGGCATAAAAGCGATTGACTGTCACTGCCCTGGAACAATTATCCACATTGCAATTGACGGGGAATACAACGGCCATGTAGTAATTTCTGATGTAGAAAAACCAACGTCAAAAGCTGCTATTCAGGCTCTCAAAAAAGCAGGAATTGCAAAAACTGTCATGCTTACAGGAGATGCCAGAAAAGTTGCAGAAAAAGTTGCTTCTGACCTTGGAATTGACCAGGTTCACAGCGATCTTCTTCCGGCAGACAAAGTTGAACAGGTTGAAAAACTTCTGGCAGAAAAAGGAAAAAATGAAGTTCTGGCTTTTGTTGGAGACGGAATCAACGATGCACCAGTTCTTTCCAGAGCTGACATTGGAATTGCCATGGGTGCCATGGGTTCAGATGCCGCAATTGAAGCAGCCGATGTAGTTCTGATGGATGATGATCCGCTCAAAATTGCTAAGGCTATCAGAATTTCCCGCAAGTGCATAAGAATTGTTTACCAGAATATCTGGTTCGCACTTTTTGTAAAATTCGGATGCCTTATTTTAGGAGCTCTTGGAATTGCAAACATGTGGCTGGCCATTTTCGCCGATGTTGGTGTTATGGTTCTTGCAGTTTTGAATGCAATCAGAGCCCTGAACACAAAGAAGTGCTAAATCCTAGATTCCATTTTCAAACTTAAGATAATTGTAACAGTTTATATTTATATATAAAGGTGAAAAAAACTACAAAACTTGTAAAAAACTCTATATAATTAAAGTATGACTCTAGATTTACTTTTTTCAATTCTGGCAGGAGTTCTACTTGCTGTAGGATTTTTAGGAACATTTCTCCCCATTTTACCAGGTGCACCTTTAGCATGGGTGGGACTTCTTCTTTCATATTTTTCTAAATACAACAAAATTTCAATTTTAATTCTGGTAATTACAGGCCTCATAGCAGTTGCAGTTTCAATTGTAGATAACATTTTTCCTGTAATAATGACCAGAAAAACTGGTGGAAGTAAAGCTGCCAGCATTGGCTCAACCATTGGGCTGATTATAGGATTTTTTACAGGTCCAGCAGGAATTATTTTTGGGCCTTTTATTGGAGCTCTCGCTGGTGAACTTATTCAGACTAAAGGTGATTTTTCTCTTTCGCTCAAATCGGCATGGGGAGCTTTTTTAGGCTTTTTATGTGGAAGCGGCTTAAAAATGATAAGTGTACTTATTTTTATCTTTATTTATATTGTTTCGTTTATCAGATAAAATTAATCACAAACTTTTAAACAAACATAAATAAGTCTGTTATTTAACTTGCCGTAATTTGAATCTGGAATTATTTCAAGATTAAGTCTTTTATACTCATCCTTAATACGACGTCTGTAAGAAGCTTTTATAATTGATTTTTCTTCATCAAAATGTTTACGAAGATTTTCAATATTAAAAATACTGTTAAAAAGTTCTATATCATCAGAATGGATATATCCCTGTCTAACAAATTTTTTCAGCCAGGCAGAATATTTTAGACTTAAAGTAAAATCAATTTCTTTTTCGCTGTAATCCATGTAAACAATTTCATGGGTTTCATCGTTTAAATTGATTTTTTCAATTTTTGAATAAGACTTACAAATCGAAAAATATACAGATTGATTATTTCTACGGTCGTAACCATGAGTGTCGTAGAATCGGGCTTTATCTCTGTACATTCTCTGATCTGCTTGCTTAATAAGGTCCCGAATTGAATAGTTCTTGTGATTAGCTCTAGAAATATAACCGGCAGAAACCGCAAGATACAATCCATTTTTTTTAGACCATTTGTTACAAACTCTTTTAAATGAGCCCTTAAGCGCATCCAGTTCTTCAACGTTCAGGTTTATGATGGCAACAAATTCGTCACCACCAGTCCTGTATACGTTTCCGAACTTTCCGATTGTATCTTTCATACAATCTGCTGCACCTTTTAAAAGCTTGTCTCCCTCTCCATGTCCATACTTATCATTAGTTTCCTTAAGACTATTTACGTCCATAGAAACAAGCACTAAATCATCTCTAATTGCTTTACTTTCCAGTGTTTTTAATGTTTCTTCAAAAGAATGTCTGTTGTTTAAGCCTGTTAATTCATCAATATTTGTTGTGCGAATTAAGTTTTCTTCCCGCTTTTTTTCCTGATCGATTACTCTGGAATATAAAATAACTGATGTTGCAAGTCCCTGATTATCAAACTCAATAGGAACAAAAGTTGCACGACCCCAGCCGCTGAAAAGTCCGACATACTCAGTAGAAAGGAAGCGTTTTCCCCTCAATCTTTCAGGAAGAGTCTTTAAATCCATAAATCCAAGAACTCTTTCCCTGTCAGACTTTAAAATTACATTATCTAAAACTTGTTTTATCTGTTGATCTGCATTTAAAATAGGATTTTGAAAGCGTCGGACATCAAGTGTTGAATTAATTTCAACAACTGTATTTGTCTTTATATCGATGAGATGCATCGTATGATATGAATTTGCCAGAGCACTTAAAATATTAAGTGGTATTGTATATTGCTCCAACAAATCATCAAGACGATTATAATTTTCTAATCCAGCGGTTTCTAATACTTCTGGATCCTGGTGCATATTTGAGTTCTCCCTCTCCATTTTCTCAAACAATCCCTTTGAATTGAAAATTTTACACCTTTATTAACTCATTTACATTTTACTATAACTTTACAATAAAGTTAACAATAAAATTCCAAAATTTTAAAAAAAAATTATTTCAAATGAGCTGTATTGTTCATATATGATAAAACTGGTGAATTAGTACCGCTTATAGCTGGCAAATGAATTTTTGTTACAGAAGTTGGATCTATCTGAGTATGAGCAATCACCTGCAAAAATGGAATGTTCATCATATGAGAAAGAATTGTCAGGATAAGTCCCGCATGACAGAATAAAACTATCTGCTTTTTATTTGGACTGTGGGCAAAGTAATACTGGCCTTTACGCATATATCCGTGAGCTTCAAGAAAATTGTCCAGAGCGACACTTCTCTTTTCAACTTCATCAACAACCTTATCATCTTTAAATAAAGGATGAGTTTTCCAGTTTTCCCCTTCAGGAAAAACTTCTTCCTGACGAATAATTTTTGCAGCTTTTACCCATGGACTCAAAGGAGATGCTATATTTCCCTGTGCATCACCCCAGGAAAGTTCTCTGATCCAATCTACGGTAAGTGCATTCATCTTCCATTTTTTTTCAGAATATAAAGCTGTCTGTTGAGCCCTTCCCATAGGAGATTTATAAGCTTCATCAACTTTTAAAGATTTTAATGCAGCCGCGAGTCGATTAGCCTGTTCATGACCAAAAGTTGTTAAAGAATCTGTTGTATAATCAGGTTCTCCATGTCTGATTAAGTATAGGTCCATTATTACTGCTCCTTCAAAATACGCTTCAAAAACTGTTTTGTTCTCTCCTCAGCGGGATGATGGAATATTTGTTCTGGAGTACCTTCTTCTATTATAACACCATTATCCATAAAAATAACATGATTTGCTACTTCTTCTGCAAAAGACATTTCATGAGTTACAACAATCATAGTTGTTCCTTCTTTTGCAAGAGTTTTCATTACAGAAAGAACATCATAAATCAGTTCCGGGTCTAAAGCAGAAGTTGGTTCATCAAACAGTATTAAATCTGGATTTACTGCTATAGCTCTGGCAATTGCAACTCTCTGCTGCTGTCCCCCTGACAAGCTTGAAGGATAATAATCATAGCGGTCAGAAAGTCCAACCTTATCAAGTGCCCTCGCCGCAATGTCGTAGGCCTGAGCTTTTGGAATTTTTCTTCCTATCACTAATCCTTCCATAACATTTTCAAGGGCTGTTTTATTGTTGAACAGATTATAATTCTGAAAAACAAAACCCATTTTTTTACGGATGATTGAAATCAGTTTTTTAGATGAATGATTAAGGGGTGTTTTAATTCCGTCAAACAGAAGTTCACCTTCGTCGGCAGTTGTAAGAAAGTCCAGACAGCGGAGTAAAGTTGTTTTTCCAGAACCAGAAGGCCCAAGAATAACAACAACATCCCCTTTATTTACGGTTAAATCTATTCCCTTTAGAACCTGATGTTTTCCAAAGGCTTTTCGTACACCCCTAACTTCTAACATTCTTTATCCCCTTTTTAGTAAATCTTTTTTCTGCCAGTCGGAATAAAAGCTGAACAATACTACACACAATAATGTAAATTACAAAAATATCCAGATAGGCTTCGATGTAATTAAAACCATAGGAGGCCTGAATTTTTGCCACAGCAGTAATATCTTTTACAGTCATCATAAAAGCGAGAGATGTATTTTTTACAAGACTGACAGTTAAATTACAAACGTTTGGAAGGGCTGACACCATGGCCTGAGGAATAATGATTCTGGTGTAGGCCTGAAAATGATTTAAGCCCGCACACAAAGCCGCTTCGTACTGCCCCCGGTCAACGGTCTGCATGGCTGAACGAATTACTTCACTTAAGCTGGCACTTGTATTCAAAGTAAAAACTACGAGAGCATAAACAATAGGATTAAGATCAAAAATATTAACTGAAGGAAAATATCTTTTAAAAAAAGAATTCAAAAGACTAGGCATAAGACTGTAGACAATTAAAATCTGGAGGACGACTGGAGTTCCCCTCATAAAAGAAATAAAAACTGATGAAATTTTTGCAGTCACAGGTCTTTTTTTAAGGCGGCACATAGCCATTCCATAGGCCGGTAAAACTGCCAGTAAAATTGAAATAAGGGTAATTTCAAGAGTGACCGGGATTGCCTTTACGGCTGCCCAGAAGGTCTTAAGCATAAAATCAAAATCAAGCAGCATTTACCTTACCCCTTGAAAAACGTTTTTCCAGAATTTTAAAAAGACCTTCTATCAGCAAAGTAAGAGTCCAGTAAATAATTGCCAGTGCGATATAAGTTTCTAAGGCATAGGCTCCGTAATTTCTGGATATGATAAGATTTCCTGCTCCCATCACATCTATAAGTCCAATTGTAAAAGCAAGACTACCTTCTTTTAAAAGAGCTATAAGAGAATTTCCAAGATTAGGAAGAGCAACTACAAAAGCCTGGGGAATAACAATACGAATCATTGTCATAAATGGGGAAAGCCCAGATGTAATTCCCGCTTCGAACTGTCCCTTTCCTACTGCAATTAAGGCTGAACGGAAAATTTCTGCAAGCTGAGCGGCATATAAAAGTGTAAGGGCAATAATCACAAAGATTATTTTTGACCAGAAATTTATGTTTATTCCAAATAAAACAAGCATGAATTTTGGGATGCCATAAAAGACAATAAAAAGCAAAACGATTGATGGTGTACAACGAAGGATATGAATATAAGTATCAGCCAGAATGTTCCATATTTTATGACGACTAAACTTTTGTCTTACAAGCAGGCAGGCAAGCAAACTTCCAAAAATGACAGTACCAAGTACAACAGCAAAGGTAATGCCAATTTTTGGAAGTATTATTTTTAGAGAAGCTAAAATTTGTAACGGATAAAAAGGTCTATTCATCAATTCTAATCTTTTTTAAGATTATATCGATTTTCTTATTCAGTTACAAAATCAAAAACATTTTCTCCAAAATATTTCTGTGATAATTTTTCGATAGTTCCATTTTCCTGGAGAATTTTTACTGCTGCATCATAATCTGCAACCAGCTGAGTCTCCTGTTTGTTGAACAAAGGCCAGGTTGGAATGCCCTTGTATGGAACATATGAAAGTTTATCTGCAAACTGATGGTAAGCACCAGTTTCCTTGAGAACGTTCTTTTCAAAAGAAAGTTTCAAAACCAGATATCCGTCATAACGGCCTTCCAAAACCCAAAGATAAGAATCTGCAATATCAAAAACATCTGATGGAACCAGTTTAATCTGAGGCTGTCCTGCATGAGCCTTGTTATAATCATCAATTACTGAATACTGAGCACTAAGGGGCGAAATTGGAATTAATTTTCCAGAATAAGCCGCAAATGAATCTATATCTTTGATTTTATCTGCATCTGAAGTTCTGTATGCCAGGCCAATTACCGAAGCGGCGATTGGAGTCGAAGGAATAAGGAACTTCTTTTTTCTTTCTTCTGTGAGCCAGGCACCTTTTGTTCCAAGCTGATATTTTCCAGTTTCAATGCCAATCAAAAGTTCATCATCTGAAACGGCGTTAAATTTAAATTCATACTGTGGAAGAAGTTCATCTACAGCTTTTAAAACTGAAACTTCGAAACCGTCAGATTCGCCTTTTTCATTCAAAAAGCCATAAGGAACATTCGTTGGTGTATGAGCAATCTGAACTACCCTAATATCAGATTTTTTACCTTTTTTTGTTTTTTTGGCAGCTGTCAAAGGGTTTGTCAAAAACAAACTTCCGATTAATAAAAATGTAAATACCTTTGTTGATTTCTTCATACAAAACCTCCTCTCATATAAAGACAACGATTTTTTATATGCTATAGATATATGCTTTTATACCTACTATGTCAATAGGTAAAATATGAAAAAATATGGGGAATTTGTATCATACTCAAGACTTCTGAATAATTTTATAATAGTCTTATGAAAACAGTAAAAAATAAAATCACACTGCTTATTACAGCAGTCCTTTCAACACTAATTCCACTTTTTGCAAAAGAGGTAAACATGGAAAAATTTAAAAACATTATTGTAGAAATTCCTGAAGAGGGCTACGACAAAACAAGGGATGGTGTAAAATATCCCCAGTTTAAAAACTACACTTACTTTTCAAACACAGCAGGACGTAAAACAAATGTAAACGTACTTCTTCCTGCAAATTATTCTGAAAATAAAAAATATCCTGTTTTATACATCCTTCATGGTTTTTGGGATAACGAAACCTGGATGGCAAGAAGCGTTGTTTCATTGAGCCAGATTCTTACTAATTTACAGCAGGATGGAAAAGCAAAAGAAATGATTGTTGTTCTGCCTTACATTTTCTGTGATAAAGAATTACCTTCTTGTACAGGAATGGACATGAAAAACTGTCTTGCTTATGACAATTTTATAAATGATCTTACAACAGACCTTATGCCATTCATAGAAAAAACCTTCTCTGTGGCAAAAGGACGTGAAAACACCGCCATTACGGGCTTTTCAATGGGTGGAAGAGAATCTCTCTTTATCGCAAGTCAGCATCCGGAACTATTTGCTTATGTTGGTGCAGTTTGTCCTGCCCCAGGCCTTGTAAAAATTCCAGGCTCTCCAATGCACCCTGGACAGATTCAGGAAAAAGAACTGGAATTTTCAAAATGCAAACCAAACATCCTGCTTATCAGTTCTTCTAAAGCTGACGGAGTTGTTACAAGTTCCCCTGATTCATACCGTTCAATTTTGACCAAAAACAATCAGGAATTTTTATCTCACGTTATGACAAAAACTGGACACGATCACACAAGTGTAAAACCTCATTTGTACAATTATTTCCAGATGTTGTTTAAATAGTGGAGCAAAGTTTAATTTTTTAATTCATAAAAACGAAAGAAGCATTGTATTTTTGTGCAGCATAGTCCATTCTCTTTCTGGTAACTTCCTGGCATATGTTGCTTTCGTTATTACAAATCATAATGACTTTTCTCTTTCCACCGTCTTCCGAATTTAATTCGAAACAAGCATGCCCTGTGGTTCCGCTTCCGGCAAAAAAATCCATGATAATTGAATCACTGCTGCTTGTTGCTCGAATTAATTCCTTCATCAGTTTTACAGGCTTTGGTGTAGAAAAATAATCACGACGACCAAAAATCTGACAGATTTCATCTTTTGCAGAAGATGTAGTTCCAAAACAGTCAAAAACTTCTGGAAAGGAACTGACTTTTTCCTTAAGACTGCCTGCAAGAATGTAGGGCTGCATGATATCTTTCAAGACTGCCTTATCACTTTTTCGGCAAACAATAATGTACTCGCATTCCACCACTTTTTTGCCAGGCTTTACATCACGATTTATATCAAAATAAGGATGAAGTTTTTTCCACTTGCAGACCTGCACCAGATTCTGAGCGAAATATTTCTTACACAAATCGGTAAGACCCTGCACCTCTCCTTCATCAATATTGATTACCAGAAAGCCTTTTTCGGATAAAAGTTCATAAGCTAATGAAATTCTTTGGGACATAAAATTGTAATATCCTTCAGAATAATCTCCATCCTTATATCCAATATAATCGATATTAGAATTGTATGGAGGGTCTATCAAAATTGAATCAATCTTCCCCTTATAGGCTTTCTGCATTGAAGTAAGTGTATAAAGATTGTCTGACTCAAAAAGATAGTTTGAAGCCTCCTTTCTGTAATGAATCTTTGCAGGACAGTTAGACAGAGCATTGTTATCAATCAAAGTGCCTTCTTTTACAGAAATGTTTTTCAGATAAGTGCAATATGCAAAGGCCCATTCACCAATGTAAGTTACTAAATCGCTTACATAAAGTTCTTCCAGATTGCAGCAGTTTGTAAAGCAGGATTTATTAATAATGTTTACATTGCGAAGATTTATTCCGGTCAGATTTTCACAGGTAGAAAAAGCACCTCTTTCCAGAATAATAACAGAATCTCTTAAAGTAACCTGCCCCTGAGCTTTCCAGGCTGGATAACAGATAATTTTAGTAAAATCCTTATTGTAAAGAATTCCATCTTCCACCTTAAAACGGTCTGATTTTGATTCAAAATGAATATTTGTACAGGCAACAAAAGGATTGTAACCAATATCTTCCAGAGATTTTGGAAAAACAATTTTTTGAATACCTGAACAATTCCAGAAAGAATTTCTGTTGATAGACTTTACGCCTTCAGGAATTTTCAGACATTTACTTTTAATTTTATTCAAAGCCCCAATTACTGCTGTTCCATATTCATTGTAAATTACATCATCAATAATTTTATAAACCTTAGAATGATTGATTAATTCCAGTCTAAAACACCCCGAAAAAGGATTGTTTTCCATCTTCTTCAAAGATTCTGGAAGGGTAATTTTTTCGAATCTTTCACAAAGGTAGAAGGCATGTTTTCCTATAATCTGGACAGTTTCAGGAATTACTAATTCATTTTCTGAACCCTTAATTGAAGCATAGATTAAAAGTGTCTTATCTGCGGAGTACAAAATTCCATTTTCATAGACAAAATTTGGAGAATCGTTTTGTATTTCAAGCCATGGGCAGCCTGCAAAAGGGTTGTTTCCCATTGCTTTCACGGTGGAAGGAATGTTCACCTTCTTAAGGTTTTTACAGTTATAGAAAGTATCCCCTCCCATGTTCACAAGACCTTCTGGCAAAACAACTTCTTCCACATGAAGATTGTCCCAGAAGGCGGAAGATTCAATTTCTTCAATTCCAGAAGGAACAATCACCTTTTTTTCTTTTCCAAGATATTTAATAAGGCGGTTCTCCTCGATTTCAAATTCTTTTGGGGTACACTTCACTTTTACAGGAGTTTTTTTTGCAAAATTAAAAGAGCCCTTTTTTTCAAGTAAACCATAATCATAAAGTTCCTTATTTTTAATTTTTGTTTTGTATTCCAGAACACCGCTTACCAGACGAGATTTATACATTACCCAGCCGTCAGAAATATCCTGCTTAAAATCATCTTCCCAGTCTAAGAAAAGAATTTTATAAGAAGCAAAATTAATTTGTGAGAAATTCTCATCAGTTTCTATGTCAGACAGTTCATAAGAAAGTTCCAGCACGCGATTGATAAATTCCAGTTTTACAAAACTTACCGGACTATCCAGATAAAAAGCGAATTTTCCATTTATGCTGACAGTCTGCTTTTCAGCATCAATCACAATACATGTGCCGTCTGCGTACTTTTTTTCGTAAATATCCAGAGAAGTTTCAAAAAATCTCATGGCTGTATAAAGGGCTGTATATTTCATGTTTTTACTGATTCTCAAATCGCTTATTTTTTCCATAATTCATACCATACCTTACTAATAATTGTTTCAGTGATTTCTTCGGGACTAAGATTACTTGTATCAATAACAAGATGAAGAAGTCCTTTTTTAACGCAGAAATCAATCATCTTTTTGTAAATCTGCTCTGACTGACCGACTTTTTTTAAATCGGAATCGGTCTTACAGCGCGAAGAAAGTCTTTCTTTTATAACGCTTGGTGGTGCATACAAAATGACTGTCAGTAAAGGTTTTCCAATCTTCTTGATTAAAAAATCGTATACATCATCATTTTTGGCATTTCCACTCCAGGCATAGTTTGAAACCAAATGTCTGTCAGTGATGATATTCTGATCCTTAAATTTTTCATACATGTACATGCTGCCCAAACCATAAAACAAAGCAGTAAAATCTCTGTTTGGATTTGCATTCACCTTATTTCGGATTTTTATGTAATTTGCAAAATCCCCTTCTTCCTCATCAAAAAGATAATGAAGTGGTTTTTCTACAAACTTATAATTAAGCTTTTGAGCAAGCATGTTACAAACGGTAGATTTTCCAACCCCGTCCATTCCTTCTATTGAAATATGAATCATAAATCACCCTCCTAGTTTGCCTTTCTGTTTTTGCTTTCGTTCATTTTGCCGCTGGTGAAAAAATCCTGTATTTCAAGATAACCACTGACACGTCTTATTCTGGTAATTTCTTCTGAACCGCATTCAGGACATACATCGAAAGTACCGGCTGATCCGCATTTTTTACATACATCTTTAGGAAAATTAAAGCCTAAATAATGCACTCCAGATTCCACGGCAACTTCCACCAGCTCGTCCAGGCCTTCTGCATTTCCAAAAGGAGCTTCTGCAAGTTCTACATAAGAAATACATCCACCATTTGCATACTTATGGAAAGGACCTTCCAGTTTTAATTTTTCGTAAGCTGATAATTTACTGTCTACATCAACATGAAAAGAATTGGTGTAGTAATTCTTGTTCAAAACCGGAGAATCATAATATTTTTTATCCAGTTCAACAAAACGACCGCTTATCAATTCCCCGCTGGTAGCAAGCAGTGAAAAATTAAGATGAAGATTGTCTCTCAAAGAATCCACATAATCTCTCATCATTTTTACAATACTTAAAGCAAGCTTATAGGCATCATCATCCTTCCAGAATTTTTTCCCGGTAAGAATTTCAACAGTTTCAGAAAGCCCTATAAATCCAATTGATAAAGTTCCATGCTTTAAAGTTTCAGCAAGACCTGCCTTTTTCATATCCTCACACCAGAACTTATATTCACAGTTGGTTGGAAAAAGATTTATATCAGCATTTAAAGTTTTCTGATAACGGTCAATAAGAATTGTAGAAACTTTGTAGCACATATCAGTCAGTTTATGCTCAAACTCTAAAAAAGCTGTTCCTTTTGATTTGACAGCTTCTAATGCAAGTCTTGGAAGGTTGATAGAAATGTTATCAATGTTTCCGCGCCCGATAGCACCTTCCTTTCCAAACACGTCATCTACAACGCGGGTTCGACAGCCCATAATTGAAAGTTTATAAGGATCTGTATCTTTATCAGACTCGCAGTCACACAAAAGATAAGTTGGAATCATTTTTTTAGCAGTACACAAAAGTGATTTCTGTAAAAGATCATAATTTTTATCTTCTGGAAAACGGTTTACTCCCTTATGAATCTTAAAAACAATGTTTGGCTTATAAACCAGTTCTCCCGCATTGTAAAAAGAATCCAGCAAACAGGCAGTCAAAAATCTTTCAAAATCGCCAGTTCCAAGTCCAATATTGAATGTTACATAATAAGATGTTTGTCCCATTCTGGTGTGAATATTATTGCACCAGAGAACAAGAGAACGCATACAGGCCGCAAAAAGCTTTTCATTCTCTTTATAATCAACACCAAGTTTTGTAAAAATCTGTGCAAAATCAATATCAAAATTTGCAAAAGCCATTCCTCCACTCTGTTCATTCCCCATTTTTGCAAAAACTTCCTTAATCCAGTCGAAAACTCCAACAATTATTGTTTCAACAGGAAGTCCCTCAAATTTGGTGTATGGAAAAGCATTCAAAACATCAAAAGTCAGACAATTATAAGTGAGCCCGTATGCATCCAGGTCATGAATGTGAAGATCTCCATTTCTATGAAGTTCAGGATACGGAATAGAAGTCTTACTTGAGTAACCTGGAGCATAAAGATACTGATTTTTTATTTCAGCTTCTCCCTTATTATAAATCAGACCAACATAAGACTTTCTGTTTGCTGCATTATCATTTTTATTCTGTGCGTTCATATTTTCCTCCGTATTTCCTGTTTATTTTTTAAGTGTTTCAAAAACCTGATTTTTAGAACCAACAAATGCCTGAGTTGATGTTTTTAATTTTTCAATGAATGGTCCTGTTTTCAGATATTTCAGATAAGAAATGATATTTGCAGGCACTTCTTCTTTTGAATGGCCTGTATAAAGGCACAAATCAAAATCTTTAAGTTCTTCCAGCAAATCTATAAGAACATCCTTTTGCATCAAAGGTTCTCCACCACTGATTGTTAATTTTTTATTAAGAGCCCTTTTTCTGATTTCCAAGGCTAATTCATGGGAATCCCATTTGCTTCCTTTTTCCATTTCCCAGGAAGACTGATTTTGACAGCCCTTACACCGAATATCACAGCCTTGCAAAAACAAAACCGTTCTGTATCCGTAGCCGTCACATAATGATGGATTTTGTAGAATTGAATTGACGAATAAAACAGACATTTATTCAACCTCCTGTGTATATATAGGAGGTCAAATTTAAATAGTTGACACTCTTTTCTGTTTTATTTGTCCATTTTGCTGAGTTCCAGACTTAAATAAATTAAATAAACCTGGATCATTTTTTTATATTGAGAAATAAAATCCTGAGTAAGATTTTCTGAACAGTAAAGAAAGCCCAGAAACTTCTTCAAATAAGAAAGTTCTCGCTCTGATAAAGTGTTATTGATATTTGTCTGGTGAAGTTTATCAAATGTAAGATTTACTTCTCCATTCTGGTCAAAAACCTGAACCCAAAGTTCGAGAACTGTATTATATGTAAGATTCAAAGGCTGACAGACTTTTTCAAAAAAGAAGTCCAGAATATTCAGAAGTGAACGGGCTAGTTCCTGATTCCCGAATTCCTGCAGATAGCGTCTGGCATCGTAGAAGGCCTGTAAAACAGTTTCTTTCCACTCCTCCTTTTCGCTTCCCTTGTAATCTCTGGTAAAAATCTGGAAAACAGCATAATTTTCGCCAACGTGAGTAATTTTGTTTCTTTCAGGATAAAGGAATTTTGTATCCAGAGATTTTTTAATCATATTTCTAACTGATTTTCTGGTATAAATTCTGCCTGATTTAAAAAGAATCTGTTTCCACTTAAGTTCAGTTTCCTGAAAGCACTTACACTTTATAGGACGCACAAAAGTTTTTCTTCGGTCTTCATCATTTATTAAGAAGGTCTGTGTAAAATCATTAAGGGTAAAACCAGAATCCAGATTTTTAAGAGTTACTAAATTGTTACGAGCCTGATTTATTTCGGCCTTAGCCTGAGCAGGACTATAATTATCTCGTCTG
>CAMPAL010000057.1 GCA_946631855.1 uncultured Treponema sp.
CGTTTTGAAAAAGCATTTCCAGGTGTTTTGGAAAAGAGATAAGTGTCATTTTTCAATAGGATTGAGAGGAAGACTATGAAAGTATTTGGAACCGTAGAAGTCAGTTATTCAATTGATGTACCCCCGACTGTAACAAAGGAAGAATTGACAAAGTATGTTATAAATGCCGTCAAGAACTGCATTAAGGATGCATCTACAGAAGATAATAAGTTCGGTGTAGATAAAGACGCTGAATGGTCAATGAATCAATAACTAAAAATGAAACACATAGCAACTCAGTGTACATGTTGTGGAAACATTATTCAGATTCCTTGTTCTGAAGAAACATATGTAGCTGCTCAGTTTTGGAATGCTGCAACAGATCCAAGGCCAATTCAAGAGGTTTTTCCTGATATGAGCCCGAGGTATAGAGAGTTGTTTATATCAGGAGTTTGCCAGGCTTGTTGGGATGTAATGTTCGGCGAGGAAGAGGATTTTGAGTAATATGAATTTTCCAGATAAGGAATCAATGGATGCTTTTATCAGAGGTAAAGGAAAAGAACACTCTGAAACTAAACACAAAAATATTGTTATTGACAACAAAGGTGAAAAAATGATTTCAATAGATGAATACGCTAAAAACGTTGATCAAAAAGAAGACTTTGAGGAGTATTTAAGATGCTTTACAGGTTATGATACAAAGTCTGCAAAACGCTCTTTGGAAGAATGCGAAGGTATTTATAAGAAGTTTCAGGAAAAGTATAAAGAAAAAATGACTTATGATGATTTCGCAGATACTTATTTTTTGGAATTTATAAGACTCCTTCAGCTTTCAAAAATTACGAGTCAAGAATGCACGTTAAATGAAAGGCTTTTAAGAGTAGCTGTGAGAAAAAGAGTAAATGATTCAGATTTGAAAACTTTTAGCGAATGGAAGGCTTTTTATAATACAGAAAAGGAAAACTGCGAGGAATGGGAGACAAACGATTCCGCAGAGCTTTTTGAAAAAGAGATTTGGCCGCAATTTTCAGCTAACGGGGATAAGTTTGAAATGACTAAACTTACATTAGCTAATATTGTTGAAAAGGCTTATCAGAGGGGAAGAGCAGCTAAACTTTCGGCTCGTCATACAAAACACTAGAGGCACGAAAAGATGGGTTGGTATAAGGAAAATTATTGGGATGTTTATTCAGAGGTTCGAAAGTTAAAGATTTCTGAATCCCGTGCAAAAGAAATCGAGCAGATTGCTTGCAAATATATGACTCCAAAACGAGATGTTGAGGAGAAAATTCAGGAGGCTCTTGAAGATAAGGAAAAAGAAATTGCAAGGTTGAAAGCAAAAATTGAAGAACAGGAAAAGCTCCTTGCAAATCCAAACCTTCAGATGGAGCGTTTGATTGAAAAGGTTGTTTGCGAGCATTTAGGACTAGGAGATGGAAACGATCCGTATTCTTCAGAAGCTGTTCTTTATTGGGATAAAAAAGCTTTGGGTTCTGTAACTATTCAAACCTATTCGGAGGATTAAATTATGGCAAACGAAATGACAGTAAACAAATTGAAAGAGCTTTGCGACAAGGCTATTGCAGATGGTTTTGGGGATGCAATTGTAATGTTGTAGGCAAATGCTGATCATATTTCAGATATCATCGTAAACAGTTTCGAGGGTTACGGTTACGAATTTGGGGATGGTCCAAAAGTTTTCAGTCTTGAGTCTAATCCAGTAAATGAAAACGATCCAGACGAAGTTGCTTATAAAAATCGTTATGGTGAGAACGTAATTCAAAAAGAGAAAACAGGCGAGTAAACTTTCTACTGCATAGTATGCGAGAAACTAAATCAAATGAGGTTAGAAAATGATTTCACAGGATGCAAAAACTTTTTTGCTACAAGCAAATCAATTGCAAGAAAACTTTTCAAGGTTGATAACAGTCAACAATCTCCTTAAGGAAGCAAAAATAGATTTATCTGCTCTTGATAAAAGGCTTAGTCGTTACGATAATTATTTTGATAAAATGTTGGAAACTGCGCCAGTAAATCAGGATTGGAATTTTATCATTAAGCAACTTGAGGATAATGCAAATGAATTGAATACTTATTTTGGTTGGGTTAACGATGTTGAAAAATATGATATTCAAATAACCGAGCAGGAACTTCAAAGGATGATTCAGTATAGGAATACAATAAGGAATCAAATTCAACAGATAAGAGCTATTCTTGAAAACTAGGAGAAAGCAAATGATTGAGATTACAGGAAAATACGGTACAGCAAAAGTATATGTAAAAGATGAAGAGCATTTGGAAGAATCAACTCGCTCTCAGATTTACGATATAATGAATTCGAAAGCAGTTGAAGGATCTCAAATTCGCATTATGAGTGATTGTCATTCCGGAAAAGGAGTGTGTATTGGATTCACTCAAAAACTTCCAAAAGAAAATCCGCGAGTTGTACCTTCTTTTGTTGGTTGTGATTTAGGCTGCGGTGTTTTGGTTGTAAAACTGGATGGTAAAAAGGTAAAAGAGCTTTTTGGACACGAAGAGGGTTTGAAAAGACTTGATAAGATTGTACGAGAAAAAATTCCTTTGGGAATGTCTAAAAGATCTAAAAGACATAAATTTGCTGAGAAAGCAGAAGAAGCTTTGAGGCATATAAAATGCCTTGGATTTTTAGAGAATTCTGAAGGCTCAACTAACTAAAAAACAATAAGCAGGACAGAGAAGATTCCACCTTCTTTGAAAAAGTTTTCATCGAGCTTTTTCTAACTGCTTTTTTCTTTTTGCACTAAATTATTCTATAGTGCCGTGGAAAGCACTTAAAAGGAGAAAATCGATGAATTACCAATCTATTATTATACGTATCGTCTTGCATGCTCAAAATCAACAAAATTTAGGATTTAGACCGAGAACTAAATGGGCAGAAGAATCTAAAAATTTTTCTTGGTGCAAGTTTCAAAACTCAGATCAAATACCTTTCACTCACAAAGAAGCTTACATTATTTGTCTTTTGTACAGAAAAGCATTTGGTACAGGTGTAGGTTTCAAATTAGATGGCTTTTTGAAAGTGAAAAATTCCAGAGAATTTCTGAAATACAAAAGCCAAATTTTCACAGTTTGTAAGAAATGTGGTTGTACATTGGACAAACCAAGAAAAGATGGAATTTGTTTGGATTGCCTTCCAAGAACAGGAGAAAATAACCCTTTCTTTGGAAAACATCATTCAACAGAAACAAAGGAGCATTTAAAGAAAACTGCTTCTGTTGCATCAAAAATACTTTGGCAAAATCCAGAATACCGAGAAAAAGTTATTTCACATGCAACAGGTGTGAAAAGATCTGAAGAATTCAAAGAAGGTCAACGGCAAAATGCTTTTAAACAATTTGAGGATCCCGAACAAAGAAAATTGAGATCTAAAAAGCTAAAACAAGCTTGGAAAAATGGTTCTTTAACTCCTAACCATACAAGCAATGGTCATAATTTTTCAAAAGAAGAAATTGATTTTGGTGAAAAATTAAAGGAGGAATTGAAAGAAAAATCAAATCTTTTAGAAAGAGGAGTTTCAGTGAAATTTGAAGATGGCCATTTTTATCTCCCAGATTTTGTTTTCAACAAAAAATACATAATTGAATTCAAAGGGGATTATTGGCATGCTAACCCAAAAATCTATAAAGAAGATGATTCCATAAAATATTATGGAGGAGAAAAATTAGCAAAAGAAGTTTGGGAAAAAGATGAAAAAAGAGAAAACGAGCTGAGAGGAAAATCCTATATTATTGTTGAAGTTTGGGAAAGCGATTTCAAAAGAAATCCTAAAGAAGAAATTTCAAAAGTTCTCAAACAAATTCTTTTATAGGAGGTATTGTCAATGAAACGCTCAAAGTCTAAAAAGACTAAAGGTTCAAGTATTGAGAATTTATTGCTCTCAATCGGAACCTTGGGCGGTGGTTAGGTAACCACTACCTTGAATTGGACGTGGATTCCGAGGGAAATTATTATTTGAATGTACATTCAGGTTCTCGCCATTTGGGAATTGAGATTGAGTCTTATTATACCAAAAAGGCAAAGGAGTATCATGCAAATCAATCAAAAGAGAAATCTGACTTGATTGCAAAACTCAAAGCTGAGGGAAGAGAAAAAGATATTCAAACTGAACTTTCAAAATTGAAAAATCAGGAGCCTGTACCTTCCCATCTTGCATATCTTGAAGGTGAATTGCTTGAAGATTATTTGAACGATATGAAGTGGGCTCAAGAGTATGCTATGTGGAATAGAGAAGCAATGATTGACGAAATCCTTGAAGCTTTCAAACTTCGTAAAGCTGTTTTGGATAAGTTTTGTACAATTCACAATTATATCGATATTGAAGATGGAATTGTTCGCAAAGGAGCAATTTCACTTGAAAAAGATGAAAAAGCCATTATACCGGGATCAATGGAATATGGTGCATTAATTGTCAAAGGTAAAGGGAATCCTGACTGGAACTTTTCAGGTCCACATGGTTTCGGTAGAAAACTTTCAAGAGCAAAAGCAAAGGAAACTTTGAAAATGGAAGAATTCAAAGACCGTATGAAAAATGTATACTCAACATCTGTTTGTACAAATACAATAGATGAATCCCCAATGGCTTATAAAGATCCTGAGGATATTATTGATAATATTCAAGATACCTGTGATATAGTTACAAGAATTACGCCTGTTTGGAATGTGAAAGCTGGAGAAGAATAAATCCTATATTTGAAAAGAGGTACGAAAGATGAAAACCAAAATTGAGCTGATTAAAAATTATCCAGTTGAATCTCTGAAAAACTGGGGAGATTATTTTGGATACCCAGAGCCTATCTGCGAAAAAATGACAGATATGGTAAGTGATACAAATTGGCAAAGTGCTAAAATAGCCATACTCGATGATTTTGGTTTTCAGATGATCAATTTTTTGATCAATGTCAAAAAAGTGTCCTTGCAAAATATTCATTTTCTCGTAAGTGAAAGTGATGAAACAAAAGTTGAATTGATGAAAAAGTGGTATTCCAATTTTATAGAAAATGAGGTATTCTCGGTCTATAATATAAATATGCCATTTGATTTAATCATAGCTAATCCTCCTTTCAGTGTTGCATCTAAAATTACTCAAGCAACTGTAGAGTTAGCTAAGCAATCCATATATTTAATGCCTTTTGGAAAATACAAAAAGTATGAGCTCTTTCAATATGTTTCATCTGTTTTATCAGTAGATGAAACATGTTTTGTAGATGCAGCTCAGGATATTCAGCCTAATCTTTTGATTTGCAGATTGCAGAATATTAGGGATGAGTCCAAAAAGTTAATTGATATGGAAAAGTTTGTTTGGAATACTGATTTTGCAACTTTTTATGAAAAGAATGAAAAAATACCTGCAACTTTTCAGAGCTTTGTTTACAACAACAAAGACAGGGATTTTGTAGAGAAAAATCTAGAAAGGATTTTCTTTATACCTTATTGGCCACATGTAGGTAATGCTCAAAAGGAAAAAAGTGTTACCCGCAAAGCTAACCTCAGTGAAAAGAAAAGTTTGGAGAGAATTCTAAAATCCAATGCTAGTTATAGCTATTTTCTTTTTGGTTCAAAATTAGAAAAAGAAAATGCGCTCAAGTTTTGGGTTTCTGATTTGTGCAATCAGTTGATTCTGGGTTGCTTGACAAGAGCTTTAATTTTCAAGTTTCCTCATGTTGACTGGTCAAGACAATGGACAGAGCAGGAAATAATAAAAGAATTCGGGTTACCGGATAAGGAGTTTTAAATATGAAGAAAGAAGTTAAAGGAATTTTTTGGAAAGGTGCTCTTTGGTACTACGATAAAACCGAGGACTTTATAAATGCTTTTCCAGGTTTTAAACTTTGGATTGAAGTAGATCAAGGACTTGAGAATGATTGAAAAATATCGAAAAAAGCCAATTACAATTGAGGCAATTGAAGTAACAGGCCCTGAAGTTTTTCCTGAAATTGAAAAATGGGTGCAAAACGCTCTTGAGGATGAAAGGAGAATAGCAAAGGTTAGATCATATAAACCTGCAAAATATAATTGCTATCTGTCAGTCACAAATGATTGTATTTTTCAAAACTCTTTTGGAATTGGGGATTTTATTGTAAAAGGAATTGACGGTTCAATTTATCCTGTTTCAAAAGAATCATTTTGGAAAGTATATGAAAAAACAGAGTCAAAAGAATTGACTTGGTGAAAAAAAGAAAAACCCTCTTTTTTGGAGGGTTTTTTCTTGTTTAACTAACATAAACGGTTTTCAAATTACCTGAATCGAAAATCCTATAAAAGCCTGCGTTATGCATATTCTCTACTTCACTTAAAGAAGGGTTAAAATTAGGCAAAAGTTTTTCCAATTTATGTTTTTGGCATTGAAACCTGCTCAATACTTTTCCATTAGTGTTTACATAACGGTAATTTGGAGGGGTTTTTTGTACAACTTTAAAACCTAACGTTTCATAACCTTTACCTGTGAAAAGACTCAAATCTACATAAGAAACAATTTCTACGCTGCCTAAACTTTTCAATAATTTAGAAAAACCCCCAATTACTTGAGTATTCAAAAGGCTGGCCATTCTATATAATTCTAATTTATTTTTTTCAAAACGGGAATACCCCAAACCAATTACTTGAACAATTTGATTTTCAAAAACTAACCCTTTTCTTATAGAAGAGTTTACACTGCCGTGAATATGATTTTTCTCTAAAAACTCTCTATACTCAAAAGGGTTCAAATCTACTACTTTACATTTCCTGGCGTAAATTCTTTTTTCAAAAATACCTAACGCGCTTTTAATTATACTCTCGCATATTTCCCTTTTGTCCTTCCATTCAGTGGAAAAAATATGAATCAGCCTAATACCTTTTTCCCTGCACCTCTCACTCTTTTCTTGATGATAATTTTTAGGCTTAAACTTTTCACAATGCCAATAAATTCCATTATACTCAACAGCTACGTTTTTAGAGGGAAAGAAAAAATCCAGCTCAAAACACTTTTCAGAATCCGAAATTACATCTCTTACATTTTTTCTCAACTCTACTCCCAAAGTTGTTAAGAAATTTCCCATCTCTTTTTCTTCTTGAGATGTATGCATGCCAAAAAAAGGTTTAGCCAACCTTCCCGGGTTTTTAAAACCGTACTTTTCCAAACAGGTTTGTTCTCTTCTCTTTTTTACTTCTTCACTTCTCAAAGCAATTGCATTATTTTTCCTCACACTCTCTAATTGCCAGGCATTTTCCACTCCGTATTTTTCTTTCATAGTTTGTTTGCATTTTTCAACATTATTTGTACTCTTTTTTCCGCACTTCTTCAAACAAACCTCTTCTCTCTTTTTATTTCGAGATTCGTAAAACTTTTCCAAAGAACCATACTTCTCAATTGCTTTTTTCAATCTTGTCTCTTTTTGTACTTCATACGCTTTTTCCAAAGAACCATACTTTTTAATTAAACTCAACTTTACTTTAAGTGCCTTTTCGTTTTTGCAAGTTTCCACCAACTTCTTTTGTTTTAATTCTAAAACCAACTCTAAAGTGGATTGAGTCAAATCTTCTAGTTTCAATTATAAAAACTCCTCTAATTTAAAATATGCAAAAGATTAAGAAATACTCTTTTATTAAAAAAGAACATCACAAATGTATAGTGGTATCAGATCCTTCGCATCTGTACCATACTTCAAATAATATAGTGACACATAATTCCGCCATGACGTCATACTGCGTGGCTCTCGCATCGTATTCTCTTGGAAAGGTATGGGATTTGTTAGGTACGCCTTTTGAACAATTTATTGAACAAAGTCCTGTATTTGAAAAAGTGGCTCACCGTGACGATGTTGTAAATGCAGATAAAATAGATCCAGGCTGTGAAAAGATTTTGTATTCAACGGCAGGCCGCGGTTCAGCGAGAATGATTTTCCGAAACAACCTGCAGATGAAAATGATGTCAACTGAAGGTCATTTGTTAGGAAATGCACAGCCTTTATATTCTAAAATAATGAAACCTGACGGCTCATATACAACAATGGGAGAAATAAAAATTGGGGATAAAATCGCTTCTCCAACTGAAGGAGAAACAGAAGTAATTGGAATTTTCCCGCAGGGTAAAAGAGATATTTTTGAGATTGAATTGGAAGATGGAAGAAAAGTACGTTCCTCAGATAATCACTTATGGAAAGTTGCAATAGATAAAGATAAAAAGGGTAATTGGAATTGGCAAATTGTAAATACCCTGCAACTTAAAGATTGGCTGGAAAAAGGGGTAGATGTGGAAATTTATGGAGAAGATAACGCTCCTGAATGTAAACTTCCAAATTGAAAAAAATATAGAGGTTTTCCAACTACAAGAAAACCTCTTTTACTTTTTTAACAGTTATCGTTACCTGTTTCGAATGAGCTATTTCCGAAAATCCAATCAAAAACATCTTCATAGCCCTGCGAAGCTAAAGTTCTGCAATCTGAATTTTCTGCAGGACCTGACTGATGATCAATATAACCGCCAAAATCAATCCAATCAGAAATATCAGGATGTGCTTTCCATTCATTTTCAGGTGCATCTTTCAAATGTTCCAAAGAATCAAGAAAATAATGCTCACTCTCTGCTTTCCAAAAAGTATCTCGATCATTTCCAATGAATTTATGTTCCTCATCCATGTAGTTGAAGTAATCAAAAGTACAGCCTTTTTCTTTAAGGAAATCAAAAAGACCTTTTACTTTATTGTAAGCAAGATTGCGAATATATTCAATATTTTCTTTGTCAATTTCCTTGTAATGCTTTATCCAGTATTTATCGTTCTTTTCTTTTGCTTCTGCAATCTCTTTCAAAGACCCAAAAGAGAATGAATAGCACCCCTCATAGCCTTCTTCCAAATTGTGGCGTATGCCATATTCCCTTTTTTGCATAAGCCAAAGCCAATCTTTCAAAGCAGTCAGGTAATAAGAAAACTTTGATTGAGAGTCAAAGTATTTTTCAAACTCCCAACCATATTCATCTCCCTTCCAATTCAATTTTCCATACCTACCTTCGCCACTCCCTTTTGAAGCAAATGTAAGAGAATGCTCGCTTGAGCTGTTGGTTTCAAATGTACTTACTCGAATTGATTTCATAATTTTCGTAACCTCCGAAAAATAATATAGGATGCAAAAATTAAAAAAGTTCTGAAAAATTATCCTATATTTATGTTCGAGGTGAATAAATGAACGAAACTTTATTTTTTGATTTTCTAAAAGAAAAAAACCTAACAGAGGATTTTAACAAATTTGTTAAAACAAAGCAAAGCTCAATGAAGAACCTAAAGTATAAACTCTCTGTAATGATTGGAGATGCGGATTTTTGGCTTGACATGAGCTTTGTAATTACAAAAGAAGATAAAGCATTTTTGCAAAAGTGGTCAAATACTTTTGATGATTACGATGAAGTTTTCTCCACAGGTTATGAAAATTCTGAAAAAGAGTGGGATGGAAAAATGCTGAAGAATCTTTTTCAGAATGTAGATGGTTTGCTAGAAGGAAGTTGTTTGGGAACTTCCTATAAAGTAGAACCAACTGATGATGAGCCTGGAGAAACTGAGGGCGACTTTTACGATAGTCTTTACAACAGACTTGAAAACTCTTATGAGAATTTTGACGAAGATTTGCTAAATCTTTTCAAGAAAACCTCTTTTTATGAATACATTAAAAACAACTAGGAGTCTATAAAAAAAATGAAAAGCATTAGACAGTGTACATTTGAGACCAACTCTTCCTCATGCCACTCACTTGTAGTTCCAAATATAAAGAAAATCGAAATCGATAATTTCAATGCTGGAAAAACCTGGTATTGTTATGTTAACCGTCATTACGATAAACCATTCTGGACAACTGCTGAACTTGTGGAAGAATTGAAAAAGTCAACTAAAACCGAAGAATTCGAACGTTTGTCTATAGGTTATGTTGACTTGAAATTCTCTCCTGTATCTAATCCTTTTGAAGGCATTTGGAATACTTGGGGTTTGACTAAAGATGAAGAAAAAGATGTAATTGAGGATTTTGAAAACTTCAAAAATTATTTTGCTGAAAACCTTTCAGAGGATATGTTTGAGTGGGCTTTTAGTGATTCAAAAGAGAAAAAGTATTTTTCAAAGTATTTGATTAGAGCTTTTATTCGTTTTTGGATTGAGGAAATTTGGTATTCTCCTTTGTTGAAGATTGATGATTTGAGCAAAGAAAATTGGGGTAATGAGGTTTCAATTCAGTTAAATGGAGGAGATTACGACTACGATAAAGGAAGCTTCAAATTAAAAGAGGGTAAGTTGATTCCGTTTAGTGAGAAGTGGGAAGAAGATCATGAGTACGATTTTGCAATCAATTTGAGAGATTAAATTACTCACTAAATATCTTAAAAAGGAGAATTTTTAATATGCTTACAGAAACACAGGAAGACCTTATAAAGGAAATTGCTTTAATGGATTTTGAAGAGGGTCATTTTACAGGTGCAGACTTCTTTATTGAAGATGAAGAAGGAGACTTTACAGGCGTAGAGCAGGAGGCCGCAGATTATTATCAGGAACTTATCGATATGGGCCCTGCAGGTTTTTATGAGGAATTTGCAGATGAGCTTGATTTTGACCCTGACTTTGTAGCTGAATATGGAGATGAGGAATAAAAAATGGCATCTTTTGAAAGAGTTGCATTATTTAAATCAAATAAAACGAAAAACAAGGATGTAGGTAATTTCCATGATAGAGATTACGGGCACGTTGGCTCTATAAAAACAAACTGGCCTTTAGAGATTGAATACAGTATAGATTTGGATTCAACTTCAGATATCAAGACTAGAAAAGTCAGGGTTTACTATAACGGGGATGGTAAGCATCCTTTTGGAGGAAATCTCCCGGATGAAAATATTGTTTCTAAAACGTTTACAGATAAGCAGGAATCTTTTGATTTTTTGGAAGAAATGATCAACAAATACGGAGCCAAAGAATTAGCGATTGCTTATGAAAAAACTTATGATCATTGGAAAGGTACAAAAGTGACAATGAACTGCGGTTCCACCTGGAAATATATAACCACAACTCTTTTTGATAATTGTGGTTTGTTTTATTCAGATGATTTTGAAGGAGACAGAAACTACGGAGAAAGTAAACCGGATGCTATTCCACTTTACATTGACAAAAGACCTGAAGCATTTGTGTACTTGAGTGAGGTACATGGAAAAACAATAGAAATCCGAGTTGATCGTTTACTTACTTGGGAATGGCATTTTGTCAAAGAAGGTGAAACAAAATCTAGAATAGATTTTAATTTTATTGATTATGATAGAGATACAGCAGGTGTTTTCGCGAGAAGATTTAAAGAAATGATTAAGTACAATTATTGTTTCGGAGAGACAATCCCTGAACTTGTAAACATTGCACATAATCTAGTTAGAAATAATCTCATAACTCAAGACGAGTTCGATGTTTTATTTGCAAATGCAAAAGTAGTGGATCCTATAGAGATTGTAAAAGAATCAGCTTTGGCAGCTAAAGAGCAATTTGGATTCGATGATGAAAGAGATGAAGAAAGATTTGACAATGCTTTAATGAGACTTGAAAAAAATGGTCTAATTGACGCAAAAGAATACCCAAAAGTTGCTGCATTAGCCAGGTGAAAATTACAGAATGTTGATTACAGAACAAAAACTAAGAAGGCTCGGAAGGTTATTTTATAGAGGTTCTCTATACTCAGATTGGGATGAAAGTTTGTCTCTTTTTAAGTGTTTTTATGTAACTTCCGAGCCTTCTTACGCGTTGTATTATGCTACAGATGAGGATACCCGAGATGTAGGGTATGTAACAGAATTTTACTTATGCAAGCCTTGTAACCTTTTTAATGCAAATTCTGATAGAGATTTTCAGATACTTAAAACATACTTGACAAAAAACAAAAGCTCAATATCCCTGCAAGATTTAAAAATTTTACGTACAGAAGATTGGCTTTTGTTAGGTTCCAGTAAAAAAGAAGAATTGATAAAGTATTTAAAAGAACTTGACTTTGATGGCTTTGTAAATTTTGAACATATAAAAGGCTTCTCAATAAGAAGAGAACCTAGAAGTGTAAACTCCTTTTCAGGTATTGGGTTATTCAATCATTCAAAATTCTTCAAACAAGGAAAACAATACAAAGGTTTTTCGGAAGTATCCAAAATTCCAAAAGTAAAAGCTGATATAGAAAGCGAATTAAAGCACATAAAGATGTTTGCAGAGGATAAATTTGATCTTGTAGATAGTAAAAAGGATTTGATCAACTTAATCATTCTATCAGGTGTAAATAAATACCTTATCACTTTAGATGATATTAAAAATGTGTTAAATGATTTAGATCCTGAAAAATTACAAGAAAGATTCAAATTGGAAAATCATAGAAAACTTTTTAGGTCTTGACAGGTTGGGTTTCTTTGAAAGAGTTTGAAGTTTAAATTAAACAAGCGGCTCTTTGTTTTTAAGCCGCTTCTTTTTTTTTCATCTTTTTTTATTCAGCGTAAACTTCTTTTTAATATCTGTAGTCACTTTATTTTTTACAGGATCATATTTATAACTTTCCACAAAGAGGTCTTTATCAATACAATCAGCGTTTAATGCGTTTCCTAAATGCAAATGGCAATTCCAAAACTTTTCATCATACTCTTTCAATCCATGAGTTTCACAATAATGAGTAAAGCGTTTTCTGCACAATTCAAGAGGTTTTTCACTCAATTCATTTCCAAAAACATTTTTAGGGTAATCTTTATTTATAGAAATACCCGCAATTAAAGCAGCCATTATCAAGTTACCGCTTCCACAAGTTGGATCCAAAATTGTTTTTGTTGCAAACTCCTCCAGTGTACAATCATACATCTCGAGCATGCTGCAACAAAGCGACCAAGGTGTATAGAACGCACCTAAAGCATCTCTTTCCTCTTTTGTAAGACCTCCGTACTGGTCCGTACCTGATTTTATTTCATTGAGATATTCTTCAGATTCTCTTTTTATTTCTTCTTTGATTTCTTCTGTAAGCTTCATATTATTATTATAGTGAGAGATTCTTTACTGTTTCTTTTTTTTATGCTCAATCAAGGTCCTTACATTCAAAATCAATATCTTTTTGAACTTCCATTTTTCTTTCGTAGTAATCATCTAGTCCATCAAGTAGGTACTTTGCAAAAGTACCATCCTCATATTCAACTAAAATGTAGTCAGAATCAATAAGCTTTGGAGGGACCTTGTAAACATATACAGGATGGTCAACTGTTTCAATATAACCTTCTTTGTAAACTCCTAGTGGATTCTCTTTTTCTGAATGAAAGGATCTTAGAAGCTTTAGGTAGCAAACAATCCCAGGTCCTGCATAGATTTTAAATGCTGATGTAGATCTTAAAGTGGCTAATAGCTTTTGTTCAAAGAGAGTTGTATAATCAAGAAAACTTTTAGTATCTCCTGGATCTAAATTCTTAAAATCAGCTAAACATCCTTTTGTAGTTGTACAGCTTGCAAAGGCTTTTTTAAATGCGATCATTTGTGCTCGCATTGCCTTTTGAGTATCCCATATATTTTTGAAATACTCAACTCCCATACTCTTTACAAAATCAGGAGATTCTTTTTTGACCTCTTCTAAAAAGTCTTCAAATGTTTGTTCTGTCTTCATTGTTCTTTTTCCTTCTCTACCACCCAAGTTTTTTATTAGCGTTGTTTGTTCTAACAACAATAAGTCTTTCCGGTAACCAACCATTTATCTTGTTATCTGTGATTTTAGTAACCTCTTGAATATCAACCCAGCTTCCTCCGCCATATGTTCCGCAAGGATGAGCAATGTAATCTCCTATTTCAATTACAACTCCTAAACGATCTTTGTGTACAGCCGTAGAGTTTCTCTTTTCTTGTTCGGTTTTCGAAAGTGTAGTCCATTTAGGTTTTGCATCAGCAAAGTCGGAGGAACCATATTTACCGGGTTCATGGTCTGGATTGAAATAGTCAAAAATAGATTGTAGTAGATCAGGCGTACTTCCGCACCAGAAATCTTTTATGTGACCATCTGGCTCGGTTTCCGTAAAACGAATTGTTATTTTGTGAATTGGAATAAAATCTGCTTCAGTAACAGAGCGGTTTGTAGGACCTGGAATTTCATAAGTTCCTTTTTCTTCCCAACTCTCCCAAAGTTGTGTTTTTGGAAAAGCTCTATGACCCCAGCTACTCTTAACACCGATTGTCTCTTTAACATTAACGGAAAAGTAGTATTTACAATCAAGGCACGTATTATTCCATCTATCATCAAAGACTCTGTTTGCAAGTTTTACAGGAGCAGGTGGTTGTATTGTGTACATACAGGCTTCTGCGTATCTAGCTTTTTCACCTTTATTGATTTCGTTTAATTTATCATTCCAATCTTTCCAATCAATCCAGTCGAGAGTTACATCCATTTTTATCCTCCTATTTTATTTGGTTTGTTCAAGTAACACAAAACATCAAAAGCAGGATAATACCAAGGATCGATTTCCTCTTCAATTGCTTTCTTAAAAGCTTCTGCAGCTTCAAGCAATTTTTTATTTGAACGATAGGTGTTTTCATCAGGACAATTATCATTTTCTTCAATAGTTGTAATTACGTCATCCAGAATATCCTCAGCTTTCGGTACAGGATGTTGAATTCGTTTATAAGCGGTTACAGTAATGCGAGCATCAGGAATTTTCTTATTCTGTTCCCACTGTTCTGCAGAGTCAAAAACAGCTTCAGGGTCATCATCTACGTCCTCTTTCCAAAGCTTGACTGCTTCATCAATTGATGTAGCTGAGAGGTTTACGTATTCAGGGTCCTCCTCTGTTACAAGCCAGTAATCTACATTCTTTACTTTTTCAGGATCCAAATTTTCAATATATATTCTACTCATCTAATCCTCCACAATACACAAAACAGAATTTTTGTATTCTTTTTCAGG
>CAMPAL010000058.1 GCA_946631855.1 uncultured Treponema sp.
AGAACTGTATGATTCTTATCCAAACGATAACTGGGGAAAGTTAGCTAAAACAAGACTGATTGCAATTAAAGCTGAAGGAAAATCTGAATAATTTTATTCAGTGGATAATACAATGAAGACATATAACAAACTTAAGTATATTCTTTTACTTTTAAGCGTTATATGTCTTTTTTTATTTAACACTTCCTGTGGTCTGGATGTGTTTTATGTTATAAGTGCTCCTTATGAAATTGTTCATCGGCCATCTTATGACAGTACTGATTTTTCAGACAGATATTTTTCTTTCTGGACTAATGAACCTGTTTCAACAACAGGGTTCAGTTTTCAGGGAACAGATGTTTATTATAAAATTTATAATAATGTAGATAATATGACTTCAGAGGTGAACACCCTGCAGTCACTTTCAAATTCAGAAACTACCAGTTCGACTTCTGCAAATAAATTAATTGATCCATCTACTGGTGGAGGGTATGGATACAGCAAGCTGAAAGTTCAGGAATATTATAATGAGCCTTTAATTCCTTACACAGGAAGTAATCAAAAAGTTTATATCCGTCTTACTGATTATCAGAATCTGGAAGAGTATTCTGCACGTATTCTTATTGGTGGTTCAGACGGCAGCAATTTGTATGGTTCTGCAAGTAAAACTATTCCTGTAAGAGATAACAGGTATTCTTTTAATTTTGGTCGTTCTGGTACTAATGATAAAGTTCCTGTTAGTACAGATAGCGATGTAAAATATAATTCTGAAACATCTGATACTAAATGGTATGTTGCAATGTTTGCAGTGTCTGTAGGTTATGACACATCTTATGTAAGTGTTTATAGTAATATCCTTTATTTAGGAAGTGTAACTATAGATCAGGCCGAAAGCGATAATTAATTTTTCCTTTACAAATCATAATTCCATGTTAGAATAATTTGAAACTTTAAGGAAAATCGCCTATAAAGTTTTATTTAATAAATCAACTAAAAATGCTAGTCTAAAAGTATAGGTTGAGAGTTTTTCAATTAATTCAAAAATACTTAAAAAATCTTATGTTAAAGGAGATAGTATTTTGAAGATGGTTGAGAAGCCAGCTGAGATTTACTGATTAAGACAGTGAATATTTTAACAAAATCATTCGAACCAATTAAATCTAAAGAAGTTAAAATCAAAAACGTTAATGAAAAAGAATGGTGTGAATTGACTCAGCGTGGATGGGAACTTGTTTGCGTTGAACAGGTCGAGGATGACCAGATTTGCACTTTTCGTATAGCCTGAGTGTATTTGAAGGATGTAAATGGACGCAAAAATTATTAATGCTTTTTTAACTGCTGGTATGAACACTTTTCAATCTATGTTTGGTATTCACGCTGAACCTAAAGAAGCGCACCTGCTTGATTTGAGAAGTGGGCATCCCTGGGATATTTCAGGAATTCTCGGTATTAGCGGAAATTGTCAAGGAATTGTGATATTTCGGCTTCATAAAATTCTTGCAGGGAAGATGCTTGCTCTTTCTGGAGTACAATATAAACCTGAAGAATTTGTAACTCTTGCAACAGAACTTGTAAAGGAGTTTACCAACATTATTTCAGGTAATGCAATTTCAGAATTGAAAGATACTTATCTTGAAATAACACCACCCCAGGTCGTTACAGGACATAATCATGAAATTAACTGGTCAAAACAGTTTCCTGTAATTGCAATTCCTTTTTCAACGCCAAAAGGTCCTTTTGAAGTTGATGTTTCTTTCTACTGATTTTTGTTTCTTGATATCTTGTTATTGATTTTCCGCTAGAATTTTTTAGGCTCTTTGACAAAGCGTATTAGTTTTATCAAAGAGCCTAATTCTTTTTAATGAAATAAATTAGATGACGCTTGGCAGAATCGAACTGTCGACCTACTGCTTAGAAGGCAGTTGCTCTATCCAGCTGAGCTAAAGCGCCGATATGATTAATATATCAGAAATAGAGTTTTTATTCAAGAGATAGCATTTCTTTCATTGTGCGCCAGCCGAGCATTGCACATTTTACTCTGGCAGGCATGTGTGAAATGTCCTGAAGGGCTGCTGCTTCATCAAGCTGTGATAGTTCATCTTCTGTAACACTGCCTTTTATCATGCGGTCAAAAATATCAGCAAGTTTGAGAGCTTCTTCTTTTGTTTTTCCAATCAGAATATCAGCCATCATATCTACCGAAGCCTGACTGATTGCACAACCACTTCCTGTGTATGAAGCATCTGTAATTTTTCCGTCCTGATCCAGTTTTAATTCAAGTGTAATCTGATCTCCACAGCTTGGGTTTACACCTTCAAGACAAAAACTTGGTGCATCCATCTTTTTTTTGTGAGTCGGATTAACGTTATGCTCGTTTAAGATTTCTCTGTATAATTCTTTAGTATCCAAAAAATTGCTCCTTTTTAGATAATTTTAATCTTTGTAACCGCTCCATTTACGGATTTGTGCCAGTTTATCCAGGAAGTAATCAACTTCTTCTTCTGTATTGTAGAAATATAGACTTGCTCTTGCACTTGACTGAATTCCAAGGTACTGGCCTAATGGTTGAGCACAATGATGGCCTGCACGAATTGCAATATGTTCATCACTTAAGAGGGTTGCTATATCGTGAGGATGGACTCCGTCAATTGTAAAAGTTACGATTCCATGTCTTTTTAGAGGATCATCAGAACCTACAAAATGAATGTGAGGGATTTTTTTCATTCCTTCCATCATTCTTACAGTCAGTTTTCTTTCCTGTTCTTCAATAAAATCAAATCCAACTGTCTGAATGTATCTTATTGCAGCTCCAAGTCCAACTGCATCTCCCGCACTGACTGTTCCAGCTTCAAATTTATGTGGAAGCTCTGCGTAGGTTACTTTATCCCGGGTAACGTACTCAATCATTTCTCCACCGCGAAGGAAAGGTGGCATTTTTTCAAGCAGTTCCTTTTTTCCGTAGAGAACACCAATTCCCATTGGACCGCATAATTTATGTCCTGAAAAAGCCAGGAAGTCACAGTCTAAATCCTGAACATCAACTTTCATATGAGGAACGGACTGGGCTCCATCCACCACCATAACAGCCCCTTTTTTATGAGCCATCTGGGCGATTTTTTTTACCGGATTTTCTGTTCCAAGTACGTTGCTTATCTGAGTTACGGCAACAATTTTTGTTTTATCTGTAATTTTATTTTCGTATTCAGAATCTGGAATAATTCCTGTTTCTTTATCACAGTCAAGATAGACAATTTTTGCACCTTTTGCTTCGCATACCATTCTCCATGGAAGCATGTTTGAGTGGTGTTCCATGCCGGTTATTACAATTTCATCTCCAGCATTAATGTTTTGCATTCCGTAAGTATAGGCAATAAGATTTAAACTTTCTGAGGCATTGCGGGTAAAAATGATTTCACAGGATTCTTTTGAGTTGATGAAATTTGCAACTGTGGTGCGGGCATGTTCATAAGCCTGAGTTGCTCTTTCGCTTAAATCATATAAACCTCTAAGCGGATTCGCATTTGCAGTTGCATAAAAATGTTTCATTGCATCCAGCACCAGAAAAGGTCTTTGTGCAGTTGCGGAAGTATCAAAATATACTAATTGATCATTTTCTTTTGAGTTATGTTCATCTATTGCCTTAAAAAAAGGAAAATCCTGTCTGTACTTATTCATATCCTGCTCTTATTTATCTAAGTATTCTGTGATTTGTGATTTTACTTCATCCGAAGGAATTAAATCCATTACAGCCTGAACTTTTGCTCTGGCCATGATTTTTTCTGCTGCATCTTTAGAGATTCCTCTGGTCTGCATGTAGAAAAGAAGTTCAGAACTTAAACGGCCGATTGTAGAACCATGTTCCCCCTGAATATCATCTTCATCACAAAGAATGATAGGGAAGGATTTGTTTACTGCATCTGGTGAAAGAATCAAAGTTTCTTCGTATTCATTTCCTGCAGCTCCCCGGCATCCATTCTTAAAATCAAGAGTACCACGGTAAACTTTTGTTGCATTATTTTCTATAGTTCCATGAACCTGCATATCACAGTTTGTTTTTCTGCCATAAAGATAAACTGTGTGATTCATATCCAGGTATTGTTCATTTCTGGTGATGTAGGCGGTGTTTGCCTTGAAATCAGACTGATAGCCATTAAGATTTACATGGAGGCCTGAGTCTACATGCAGTCCACCAAGTTCAATCAGGGTGAACTTTACATTCGCATTTTCTTCAGCTGTAATTCCAGTGTCATCCAGCTGCAGGCTGTTTTTTCCCATCATCTGAACTTTGATGATATGGATATTTGTATTTTTTTCTGCATAAACTTTTGTCTGGAAAAGATTTGTATCTGCATCCCCTTTGAAAACAAAGATTACGCAGGCCTGACTGTTTTCTTTTGCATGGATTAATTGTTTTGAAACAGATGAATCTGTGAAATCAAAATTAAGAATCAGAGGTTTTTCAACTTTTCCAGAAATAGTAATTATATTTTCTTCTGGAACAATCTGGTCCATCAAATCAACAAGAGGATGTTTTCCTTCTGGAATGGCGGAATATTCTCTTTTCTCGTTGATGGAACCGTCTGAATTGCGATTATCCTTTGTTTTAGGATTTGAGTGATTAAAAACTCCACTTATAATTTCAGGGATATTTTTATCAGCTTTTCCTTTTGATATTGTCACTCCAGCTGGAACTTCATTTATTGCAGCATTTGCTTCGATGAAGCTGGAACTTATAGAAACTGTATCATTGTTTGATTTAAGCCAGTTCCAGGTGATTGAAGGAACTGAATTAACCTTTATATTTTCGTATGTCATAGTTTTCCTTAGTGTTTACAACTGACCACGCATTTCGAGTCTGATGAGATTATTCATCTCTACAGCATATTCTAATGGTAATTCTTTGCTAACAGGGTTGGCAAAGCCGCTTACTATCATGCTTCTTGCATCATCTTCTGGAATACCTCTGCTCATAAGATAGAAGAGGGCATCTCCACTGATACGTCCTATTTTAGCTTCATGTCCAACATCGCATTCATTTGTCATAATCTGCATTGCTGGAATTGTGTCTGAACGACTGATGGAATCAAGCATTAAACTTTCGCAGGAAACAGAAGCTTTACTTCCTTTTGCTTTTTTATCAATATAAATTGCAGAACGGTAGTAGCTTTCTCCACCATCTTTCGATATGGACTTTGTAGTAATAACACTGCTTGTATTTGGAGCCAGGTGAACCATTTTTGCACCTGTGTCTAAAGCCTGTCCGTGGCCGGCAAAAGTAACTCCTGTAAATTCTGCACTTGAGTTTGCACCAACTAAATCGCTTTCAGGGTAGAGGTAAGAAACATGACTTCCGAATGAACCGGAAATCCATTCAATTTTTCCACCTTCTTCTACTTTTGCTCTTTTTGTGTTCAGGTTATACATATTTTTTGACCAGTTTTCGATGGTTGAATATCGAAGATGGGCATTTTTCTTTACAAAAAGTTCAACTGCACCTGCATGAAGGTTTGCTTCGTTGTATTTTGGAGCAGAACATCCTTCAATGAAGTGTAAATCAGCACCTTCATCAACAATAATAAGGGTGTGTTCAAACTGTCCTGCACCTTTTGCATTTAATCTGAAGTAAGACTGAAGAGGGATGGATAGATGTACATTTTTTGGAACATAAACAAAACTTCCACCAGACCAGGCTGCTCCATGTAAAGCGGCAAATTTGTGATCTTTTGGGGTGATGAGGGTCATGAAATATTCCTGAACCATTGGACCCCATTCTTCAGATTTAAGAGCTTCTTCAAAGCCCATGTAAACAACGCCCTGTTTTGCAACTTCAGTTTGTACATTGTGATATACAAGTTCTGAATCGTACTGGGCACCAACTCCTGCAAGAGATTTTCTTTCTGCTTCAGGAATACCTAATTTTTCAAAAGTATTTTTGATATCGTCTGGAACATCTTCCCATTTTCCACTCATTTGTGTTTTTGGGCGAACGTAAGTTGCAATCTGATCCATATCGAGGCCTTCAATACCAGGCCCCCAGTTTGGAATTCTAAGTTTGTTGTAGATTTCCAGAGATTTTAAGCGGAATTCACGCATCCACTGTGGATCGCCTTTTTCATCACTGATTTTTTCAATGATTTCAGGTGTAAGTCCACTTTCAATACGGTAGAAATCATTTTCAGATTCATCGTAGCGGAAGTCGTAGAAATCGCGGTTTATATCTTTAATTTCTTGTTTTATTTCTGCCATAAACTAACCATATTGAATGCTATTTATTAAGGAATTTTTCAAATCCTGCTTCGTTAATTTTTGTAACCAGAGAAGCATCACCTGTCTGAACAATGCTTCCGTTTACCAGAACGTGGACTTTATCAACTTTAAGGCTTTCAAGAATTTTTGTGTTATGGGTGATGATTAAAAGAGAGCCACCAACAATTTTCTGATATTCTTCAACACCTTGAGAAACAACTCTTACGGCATCAACATCGAGACCTGAATCAGTTTCATCAAGAATTGCAAAATCAGGTTTAAGCATAAGAAGCTGGAGGATTTCAGATTTTTTGCGTTCACCACCAGAGAATCCTACATTCAAATCGCGGCGTGCATATGCTGGATCCATATTTAAAAGTTCCATGCAACGCTGTAATTCCTTCTGAAACTGGAAAAGTTTTACATGTTCTCCAGTTTTATGATGGATTGCAGAACGGATAAAAGTTTCGAGGGAAATTCCTGGAACTTCAAGAGGTGTCTGGAATGACATGAACATTCCAAGTTTTGCACGTTTATCTGCAGATTCTTCAGTAATATCCTGGTCTTTAAAAATAATACTTCCACCAGTAACCTGATAAACCGGATTACCCATGAGAGTATTACCAAGAGAAGACTTTCCGGCACCGTTTGGACCCATCAGAACATGAGTTTCTCCCTTGCCAATAGAAAGATTTAAATCATTTAATATTTTTTTGCCGTCTTCAAGAGCAGCTGATAAATTGTGTACTTCTAATAACATGCCTAAAATATACTAAATTTCTATATAATAGACAATAAAATGAGGATTCTGCATTGATTTTTTTATCTACTAATTTAGAAGGTTAATGTTTTTAGATATATTCAGGGTGTTATTTTCTTTAATTAATTGCTATACTTTTAAAAGGTAATAAAAATGAATCATAAGTCTTTTGTTTTTTTTGATTGTGAGTGTGCGAATACCTTTGAAGGTGTTGGAAAAATCTGTTCTCTTGGATACGTTGTTTGTGATGATGATTTGAATGTCATAGAAAGTGAAGATGTTGTCATGAATCCTGAATGTGAATTTGACTGGTATTTATTTTCTGGAAAGGGCGGAATAAAGCTTGCATATTCAAAAGATTATTTCAGAGCTAAACCAAATTACGAAAGTTATTACAAGGATATAAAAAAACTTTTTACTACAGGAAACAGATATATTGCAGGTTTTGCAGTAAGTAATGATGTAGGATTTGTAAATAGTGCCTGCGAACGCTATAACCTTCCTTACATTCAGTTCCGTGCTTTTGATCTGGAACGCTATCTTGAAAAAAAATATGAAAAGAAACAGAAACTTGCTGAATGGGCCCAGGAATTTGGTGTAAATCTGGAAAAATTTCAGACTCATAAATCTGTTGATGATGCCATGATGACCATGCTTTGTCTTAAGGCGGAATGTAAAAGAAGAGGACTTTCTGTTGAAGAAATCATAAATGAAGCAAAAGAGATGTTTGTTTCCAATGAGCAGATTTTACAGCAGGCGGAAGAAAGAGCTTATCGCCGTGAGATGACTGAAAAAATCAGCAGACTGTATGGAAAGGTTAGTCCAAAACCACATTTTAAGACACTTGTTGGCAAAAAGTTTGAACTGGATCGTAAAATCTTAAGGGATGTAGATTATGCTTTTGAGCTTGTAAAAAGGATTTACGATAATGGTGGAATGACTGTTGAACACGTGTTTGCAGATAAATCTTCCCAGGCTTTTGTTGTATTTGAAAATATTCCTGATAATCCTCATCTGTTAAAAAAGATTACAGACAGAGGAGCAAAAACTATGACTTTAGAAGAACTTGAAGAAATGATGAAATAGTTTTTTGAGTTTTATACAAAAATTGGAGGAGAGAGTGAAAATTAAATTTCCAATCAGTTTAAAGCAGATTCTGCTTTTTTCTGTATTAATCATACTTGTGCTTGGAGTTTCTACCAGTCTTGTTTCGACCTTAATCAGAACAGATGACAGAATAAAGGCCGAAGAAAATAATCTGACAATTAATGAAAGAACTGCTTCTACAATAGAATCAGAGTTTTCAAATCTTCAGAAGAATTCTTATGTTTTGATAGAAGCTTCTTCTGGTGTAAAAGATAAAATATCAAGGAAAAAACTTTGTGATTCATATTTCAGGGCTAATTCTCAGGTAATATTTCTTTCTTCACCAGATACTGGTCTTCTTGTAAATCCTGATAGTCATATTTCACTTGAGATTCTAGAAAATTTTGTTGAAAAAATGCCTTCTGACTCTCACACAACAGACTTTTATAATTCTACAGAAGATTTTGGAAGAGAAGCTCTTATCATTTCTTATGATTATGGACCTTCAAATGCCGTAAAAAGAGCCCATGTTGCTTTTTATGTAGACAACCTTATCCAGCTTATGTCTACAGGTTCATTGAATTCTACAATTTTGATTAATAAAGATGGCCTGGTGCTGATTAATCCTGATTATGAAAGTAATTTGAAAAAATATGAAGGAGTAATACCGCTTGTTCAGGAAATTATTGATAATCCGGAAGAGTCAAATGCTCAGACTGTAATTGACGGTGTTTTTACAGCGGTTCGACAGATTCAAAATGACCTTTTTGTAATTACTTCAATTTCAGAAAAGTCTGTTTATGCGGTTATTAATAGAACTACTTATAGAATTATTCTTTTTTCTCTGGCAGTTTTATTTATAGCAATCATTTTAATCAGAATATTCAGTAATACACTTACTAATCCAATAAAAGACCTGGTAACAGCTTCAAATAAAATTGAGCAGGGGCAGTTCGAACTTGATATAAAACCAAGAAGTCATGATGAAATTGGACTTTTAACTTCATCATTTATACAGATGGGAAAGGGACTTGCTGAACGCGAAAAATTAATGATTTCTTTCAGTAAATTTACAAATAAGACAATTGCACAGAAGGCTGCCAGCGGACAACTGAGCCTTGGTGGAGAAAACAGAAATGCCACAATCTTCTTTTCGGATATTCGTTCCTTCACCGCTATGTCAGAAAATATGAAGCCGGAAGAAGTCGTTGAATTTTTGAATTCATATATGACTAAAATGGTTGAGTGTGTAAATAAAACAAACGGTGTAGTAGATAAATATATTGGGGATGCAATTATGGCTGTCTGGGGGGCTCCGGAATCGGCTGGTTCTGCCGAAGAAGATGCTTTAAATGCAGTTACTTCTGCCCTTATGATGAGAGTTTCCCTTTACAGATACAATCTTGAACGCCAGAAAAATGGACTCGCTCCAGTAAGAATTGGTTGTGGAATTAATTCAGGGCCTGTAGTTGCGGGGCAGATTGGTTCAAATGAAAGAATGGAATACACCGTAATTGGAGATGCTGTAAATCTTGCAAGTCGTACTGAAGCTTTAAATAAGCCTTTTGCTACAGATATTTTAATTACAGAAAATACTTACAAACTCATTAAAGATAAAGTTATTGTTGAAGAAATGCCTGGAGTTCATGTTAAGGGCAAGACTGATGCAATCAAAATGTATGCTGTTATAAATCTTGCTGGAAGAAAAAATCCTGTCAGTCTTGAAGAAGTAAGAAAAATTATTGGGACAAACGCTCCTGATTTAGCAAAGGTTAATACTGATGATGAAGAAAAGAAATACCAGATACAGGCTTAACAAAGTCGATTATGCTATTTTTATCATTTTTTCAATTTTAGCTTCTTTGATGTTATATCTTTTTTACAGAGATTTAAATTCTTTCACCATAAAATTGTCAGAAGAGCCTGTAGCGAAAGTTTATTTTAAGAAAAATCTTGCCCAGAGAAAATTTCAGGATAATGATATCTGGGAAGTTTTAACTGATTCAAGTGATATTTATGATGGTGATAAAATCAGAACTTCAAAAAATTCAGAAGCTTACACAGAATTTAATGATTCTGACATCAAGATTCAGCTGCGTGAAAAATCAATGGTTCAGATTTTTAAAAATAAAAAAGAACAGTCCCTTGATTTTATAGGTGGAGAGATTTTTGTTGCTAATAATTCTCCTGAAAAAAAACTGATAATTCATACCGGAAAAAAAGAAATTGCTCTTTCTAATGAATCTGAAGTAAAAGTTGTTCGTACTGAAAGTCCAAAAGAACCTGCTTCCGGGGTTGAAGATAATTCAGAAGATTCTGTTGTTATTGAAGTTTTAAATGGACATGTTGAAGTTTCTGAAGAAAATACTGAAGAACCGGTTTTTGTTTCTGCCGGAAATAGTCTGACTTTTTTACCTTCTGCCCAGGAAACTGCTGATGAAAATCATTATGAAATACAACCAATTGTGCAGGTTCCACAGATAATTGAAGCAGGAACTGAAAAAACTAAACAGTCAAAAATGGCGGTTTTCTATTATAACGAATATGACAAGGAAAATGGAAAATACAATTATTCTTATTATGTTCCTGCATCTGAATTGACTGAAAAAAATGCATTTATTCCTGCCGGTTCTTTTATAGAAATCACTTATAAGGGGACTCCGACTAAAGATTTGTGGCGTTTTGTATATCAGGTTTCAACCGGAGCAGAACCATGGGAAAGGGCAAACAATTTTATATTTACTTACTCCAACGATGGTCAAAAATTTAAGGCGGGAGAACCTTTTGAGGTAAAAACTACTTACAAAATTTTAAATACAATAGAAAATACAGATAAGGTCGGTTCAGATATCTCTTATCCAAAAGAATCTCTTGATGAATCCAGCATTTGGAAGGATTTTGAAATGAAAGTGAAAGTTCTTTCGGTTGGTGATAAAGAAAATCCTCCTCTTGTTGAATCTGGATATAGAAAAACTGTGAAATATGATTCTCTTACTCTTATAAAAAATGTATGGGGAGAAGGGCAGAATGATTTCAACTATTCAGTTTCTATGAATATGGAAAATCTTTTTGGAAATGTGTCTATTCCAAGGGGAACTAAAATGAAAATTAGTATTAGAGGTATCTGTGATTCTAATATTAAATGGTCAAATCCAGAAATTGTTGACAGTTCAACTGGAGAGTGGAAACAAATTCTGGTAAAAAATTACGATTATTATGCTGAAAGATTTTCAGACGAAGAAATAAAGAAAGACCTGAGATTCAGTCAATCTAAAGTTTTTGAGTTTTATGATGATTTACCAAGTTCTATTTTCGGCTTTTTTAGTTATGTGGTGAATGATATAGAAATGAACTCTCCTCCATCATTTACAGATTTCGAAATTACATTTGAAGTTCAATAAAATCTAATTGTTATTCTTTTAGCAATGTAATATTATAGTAAAAACATATTTTTTACATAGCTGATTTCCGACCTGGCACTTGAACTGTTTTAGTTCAACTGACTTGCTCGCTCAAAATATTGGGGAAATTGCGGACTTTGGCAAGGTGGTTTCAATGATTACTTTAAAATTTGGTGGAACGTCAATGGCTAATGCCAGACGTATTTTGGCTTCTGCGGATATTATTATTAATCGCGCAAAAGAAGACAGACTTTCTGTAGTTGTAAGTGCCGTTGCAGGTATTTCAAATACACTTCAATCTGCAATTGATGCATGTGTTAGTGGTATTTCAGGTTCAAATTATGTAAATGACATTAAAAATACCCATAACGAAATCTGTCTGGAACTTCAGTCAAAACTTCCTGGCTTTGATGCAGATAAGGTTATGTCTATTCTGCAGAAAAATTTTGAAGAACTGGAAAAACTCCTTGCTGGATGTGTTTCTTTTGGTGAATGTCCTGATACTGTTCATTGTCGTATCATGGGTATGGGTGAACTTTTATCTGCTCCAATTATGGAGAATGTTCTTCTTGCAAAAAAACAGTCTGTAATCCTTCTTGATTCAAGAAAATTTGTATTTACAAATGGAAACCAGAAAGAAGGTGAGGCTGATTACGCACTTTGTAACGAAGCTTGTGCTCCTTTCCGTGATGGTGCAAGTCCTACTCAGACTCGCATTCTTTTGTTCCCAGGCTTTATCTGTACCTGGAAAGCTGGTTCTGAAGCAAAGCCTGTTATGGGACTTCTTGGACGTAATGGTTCAGACTTTTCTGCCGCAATCATTGGTTCTAGTCTCCGCGTAAAACGTGTCGAATTCTGGACAGATGTTGATGGTGTATACACTGCTGATCCTCGTGTTGTAAAAGATGCAATCTTAGTTGATGATATGTCTTACGAAGAATCTATGGAACTTTCATTCTTTGGTTCTAAAGTTCTTCACCCAAAAACAATTGCACCACTTCAGGCAAAGGAAATTGAAGCCTGGAGTTTGAACTCTCACAATCCTTCTGCTCGCGGAACAAGAATTGGTAAAGGACCATTCGAAAGCCGCGGCAAATCAAGCATCTGTGGTATTTCTTCACTCAAACATATTTCTATGATTTCTGTAGGTGGTTCTTTGATGAGAGGCCGTACTGGTATGGCCAGCAAGATTTTCTCTGCAGTTTCTTCTGCCGGTGTTTCAATCCTCCTTATCACACAGTCTTCATCAGAATATACAATTTCATTCTGTGTTCGCGATGATGAATCTTCAAAAGTAAAAGACGCTCTGGAATCTAAGTTCCAGCTTGAAATCCGCGAAAAACTTATTGATGAAATTGAAGTTCATAATGATTATGCAATTATTTCTGTAGTTGGAGACGGCATGATTCAGAACCGTGGAGTTGCTTCTAAGTTCTTTAATGCTCTTTCTTCACAGGATATTAATATTGCCGCTATTGCTCAGGGCTCTTCTGAACGTTGTATTTCTGCTGTTATCAAGGGTGAATATGCTGATACTGCAGTTCGTGCCGTTCATCAGTTCTTCTTCCACACAGCCCAGACAATCGAAGTATTTGCATTCGGTGCTGGTACAATTGGTGGAACAATGATTGATCAGATTCGTGACCAGAGAGAAAAACTTCTTAAAGAAAATGTTGATATTAAGGTTCTGGCAATTACAACAATTGATGGAATGATTCTTAAGGAAGATGGAATTGATCTTTCTAACTGGCGTGATCAGATGAAAAAGCCTGATTTCCCATTTGGACCACAGAATGTTGATGACATTATTAAGTTCGTAAAAGAAAAGAAACCTTTGAATCCTGTATTTGTTGATTGTACTGCTTCTTACGATTTACCAGAGCGTTATCTTGATATTTTGAATGCAGGAATGTCTATTGCAACACCAAATAAACGTGCCAACTCAATGGATATCAATTTCTACCACGAACTGCGTAGAACTGCAAATAAGATGCATCGCCGCTTCCTTTATGAAACAAACGTTGGTGCCGGTCTTCCAATCATCGATACTTTGCAGAACCTTTACAAATCTGGTGATAAACTTGAAAGCTTCAACGGAATTATGTCAGGTTCTTTATCATACATTTTTGGTAAGCTTGATGAAGGTCTTCCATTTAGTAAAGCTGTTCTTGAAGCAAAAGAACTTCGCTACACAGAACCTGATCCTCGTGATGACCTTGAAGGAAAAGATGTTGCTCGTAAGGCTTTGATTATTGCCCGTGAATCTGGATACGATATTGAACTTACTGATATTGAAATGGTTCCTCTTTTCCCTAAATCATTTGATCCAAGTGGAAGTGTAGAAGAATTCCTTAAAAAACTTCCAGAAGTTGATGATTACTTTGCAAAGAAAATGGCAGAACTTAAAAAACAGAATAAAGTTTTGCGTATGGGTGCTTCAATTAAAGATGGAAAAGTTTCTGTTGGTGTTCTTGAAGTTGGACCTGAAGATCCATTGTATGGAGTGCGCGGTGGTGAAAATGCCTTTGTATTCTATACAGAACGCTATCAGCCAATTCCTTTGACTGTTCGTGGATATGGTGCAGGTGCTGGAGTAACAGCTGCCGGTGTATTTGGGGATATTTTGAGAACAGTTTCCTTCAACCCGGAGCGATAAAATGGAAAAGTATGTCCTTAGTGTACTTGTAGAAAATAAAACTGGTGTTCTTAGTCGTGTTTCGGGGCTTTTTAGTCGCCGTGGTTACAACATTGATTCTTTAACTGTTTGTGAAACTCACGATCCAAACACCTCAAGAATGACAATTGTTGTTAAAGGCGATGAATATATTCTTGATCAGATTCATAAACAGCTTGCAAAATTGCAGGAAGTTATTTCTATTAAGAAGTGTGATTCTGACTCATCAGTTCAGCGCGAAATGGCCTTAATCAAAGTTAAAGCCGAGGCAAACAATCGCGCTACAATTATTGAAACCTGTGATATTTATAAGGCAAGAATTGTAGATGTTGGACTTGAATCGGTAATTATTGAAATTACAGGTAGTGAAGCTAAAATTGAAAGCTTGATTCGCCTGCTTGAACCATACGGAATTCTTGAGTACACAAGAACAGGTCTTACATCAATGGACCGTGGTTCTGAAATCATGCAAAAGTAAAAGGTTCTTAAAAAAAGTTTTTACTTATGCCAGACAAAATCTGAAAGGGATTTTACATTTTTTTCATAAACAGAAGGAATGCCAAGGCGGAAAATTTTAAGGTTTTCTACCGGGCATTTTTTATTTATTGGTGGAAGTTTTCCCCTGTAAAGTTTTAAAAGCGGCATACGGGAAATAAG
>CAMPAL010000059.1 GCA_946631855.1 uncultured Treponema sp.
TTCCATGCTTAGCCAAAGAAGTGTTGGTACAGCAAATTCTGAATCAACAAATATGACTTCCGGGGCAGATGAATTACTTGAATATGAACAGGAAGGAGTTTTGGACTAATGCTTAAATTATCAGATAAACAAAAAAAAGGACTGAAAAAAGCTCTGCTTTATATTCTTGCTGGAATTATCGTTTTAATTATTCTTCTTTTAATTAGATGTGGCGGATGTTCTGGCAGCGGAAAATCTGGATTTGGAAAAGGTCATCAATATAATTCTGAATATGGATATTATTATGATGAGAGTGGAAATCTGGTTTATGGTGAAATTTCAGAAAAAGATAGAACAAAAGAAAAAAACTCTGATAGCAGAAACTCTATAAAAAATGATGAGGAATCTGTTTTTTCTGAAGAAGAAAATCAAACTGAAAAAAAAGATGATGAAACAGTCTTTTCAGACGAACAAAAAAAATCTGATAATTTATCTAATGAAAAGACTTTAGATAATGTAGAAAAAAATGCTGCTGGTGAGGATGAAAAAAAATCATCTTTGACAGAAAAAAATCAAAAAGATAGTAAGGAAAAATTAGAACTAGAAAAGAAAAAGGCAGCCGAGGAAGAAAAACGTAAGGCAGAGGCGAAGAAAGCAGCCGAAGAAGAAAAACGCAAGGCTGAAGCAAAGAAAGCAGCCGAGGAAGAAAAACGCAAGTCTGAGGCGAAAAAAGCAGCTGAAGAAGAAAAACGTAAGGCAGAGGCAAAGAAAGCTGCCGAAGAAGAAAAGCGTAAAACTGAAGCGAAGAAAGCAGCCGAAGAAGAAAAGCGTAAAGCTGAGGCGAAGAAAGCAGCCGAGGAAGAAAAGCGTAAAGCAGATGCGAAAAAAGCAGCTGAAGAAGAGAAAAAAAATGCTGCGTCTAAAAAGGAAAAAGCTTCCACCAGTGTCAGTACATTACAGGAGCTGGTGGATTCCTTCGTCGATGCATCCACCGAAGAAGCCAGAGTTTCTATTCTTGGCTCCGCAGTAGAACTTGCAAATCAGATTTTAAAAGAAAATCCTGATAATGACCTTGCACATTATGTTCTTGCACAGGATGCACTTAAGAGAAAAAATTATGATCTGACTCTTCTGGAACTTCAAAAGGCTATTGAAGCAAACAAAACAAACTATCTGTATTTTTATGATATGGGTAAAGTTCAGTACCTTTTGCGAAAATATCCTGATGCGGCAGATTCTTTTATTCATTCCTGTGAATTGAATAATAAGTTTGAAAACAGCAGATATAATCTTGGCCTTACTTACGTAAAACAGGGGAAATTGGAGGAGGCCATTAAAGCATTTGGAGACTCTGTAAATATCAATCCTCGTTATGAAAAAGGATATATGGAACTCGCCCGTGCTTACAGTCGTCTTCATTATTATGCTGAATCAATTGAATCATATAAAAAATTACTGGAAGTAAATCCTTCAAATATAAAAGGACTTATGGAACTTGGTTCTGTATATTACGAAAGTGGTGATAAAGATAGTGCAGAAAAACAATATAAAACAGCCATATCAAAATTGAATAAATCTGAAGAATTGACCCTCACAAAATATAATTTATCAACAATTTTGTATGATGAAGGAAAGTTCACCGAAGCCTTAAATATGGCCTGGCAGGCTTATGATGAAAAAGATTTTATTAAGAAAAATTCATCAAAGGCAAATATTGTCTATAACTATGCTTTGATTCTTGAAAAAAACAATAAAACTGATGAAGCAATTGAATGTTATAATGAAGTTTTGTCATTAAATCCGGAACATACAAAGGCAAGAATTAATTTAAGCTCTTTATATATGTCAAAAAGCCCTGTTGATATAGAAAAGGTAATTTCTTTACTTGAAGCTTCTTCAAATGATGGTGAAAGTTTTGAATTAAATAATAATCTTGGAACTGCATATTTAATGAAAGAAGATTATAAAAAAGCAGTATTTTATTATTTAAATGCCTTGAAAATTGATAAAAATGATTTTGACGTAAAAAACAATCTTGCAAATGCTTATCTTAAAGATTCTGATTATGAAAATGCCAGAAAAATTTATCTTGAACTGCTGGAAAATGACAGTAATTGCTGGGAAGCATATTTGAATCTTGGAAAAATTTATATGCAGTTTGAAGATGATGAAAATGCCTTACGAATGTTTTTGACTTTACAACAGAAGAATCCTGATTACAGGCCTTCTGAAGTAAAGAGTTTAATCGCAGTAATAAGCGGCTAGGTTCTTTTTACAAGTTCAAAGAGTTTTTCCCGGCTGATAACAGTATAAACCGGGCGGCCGTGAGGGCAGTGTGGATCTTCCAGATTGAACGCTTCTTCCACCAGTTGACGGGCTGCACTGTCATCAAGAACATATCCGTCTTTTACTGCCGCCTTACAGGCTGTCATGGCTGCAATTGAACGGATAATTTCTTCCGGCTCGACATGTTTTACAAAAATCAGAGTTTTAAACTCGTATTCGCTGCCAGTCCATCTTTCAGGAATTGTTGAAACTTCCCATTCACCATCATTAATTCTATTTATTTCGAATCCAATTTTATCAAGTTTATTCTTTAGAGCTTCAAGTTGTTTATCTTGTGTTTTTGATTCAGTTTTAATTTTGTAAGGAATTAAAAGTTCCTGTCTTCCATTTTCAGACTGACTGTTCATGAGTTTATCAAACAGAATTCTTTCGTGAACGGCATGCTGATCAATAATATAAAGACAGTTATTTTTTTCAGCCAGAAGAAAGGTTCCAAGACAAGTTCCAATAAATTTTACTTTCCTTTCTGTACTTTCTCCAGTCTGGGCATTTAGAGCTTCTTCTGCAAGCACTCTTGTGTTTTCTCTGAAAGATGCAGGATGTGGAGCAGAATAACTGGTTGATGGGGAACTTTTTATTCCTAAAAACTTTGACCGGAAATCAGAAAGTTCCTGTGCTTTTGTCTCTGAAGCTTTGTATGAAATGTGTTTTTCGTATGATACAGATTGCGGTGTAGAAATTTCATTTGTAAAAGAAAATTCCTGTGTTCTGATTTCATCGGCTGGTTTATCTTCCTGAAAATTTGAATAAGTGTACTGCTGGAAGAATTTCTTTATTGTAGAACTTAAACCATGGTGTAAAGATGAAATATCATAAAATCTGGCTTCTTTCTTTGCAGGATGAATATTAAAATCTACAAGGTCCGGTCTGATTTGTATAAAAACAGCTGCAACTGGATAAGTGCCGTTTGGAAAAAAGCCTTGTCCACCATATTCGACGGCCTGAACAAGGGAGTATTCCTGAATCTTTCTGCCGTTGGTGTATATTTCAATTTCTTTTTTATTTGTTCTTGAAACTGCTGGTTCTCCAATAACCAGTTTAAATGACCATTCTGAAGCGTCTGAATCTGAGGAATTATTTAATTCATAAAAAAGTTCTGGGGCTTCATTGTAAGAGTTTGCCTGAATAAAACGATCTTTTAATGACTGATTAGCAGGAAGGTCTATTTTTGTTTCTCCGTCCTGAATAAAACGGAAAGCCAGGTCTGGTCTTGCCAGGGCTTTTTCAATGAAGGTGTTTTTACACATTAAAGCTTCTGTTGCACTTCTTTTTAAGAATTGACGACGTGCTGGAAAATTTTCGAATAGGCCTTCTGACTGAACAATAGTTCCCTGAATTGGTGCTGTCGGTTCAAGAATGTGATCTTCAGTAATGCTTGCCCGCATTTTCCATCCACCACTAATAATGGAAAGTCTTGCAACTGCGGCAATTGAAGCCAGGGCTTCTCCACGGAATCCTAAGGTGGAAAGATTCATTAAATCTACTTCTGTTGCAATCTTGCTGGTTGTATGAGGGCGGGCACAGTTTTGAAGATCTTCCTTTGTCATGCCGCATCCGTCATCTACAATTCTTATTTTTTCAATTCCACCACCCGAGATTTCTACTGTTATATTTTTGGCACCTGAGTCTATGGAGTTGTCCATAAGTTCCCGGATAATTGCATTTGGACGGTCTATAACTTCTCCAGCGGCAATTTTTCTTGCAACTTCGGGATTTAATGTTTTTACAGGATTTGTTGTACTCATTTTCTAGTTCCGTTCACCTGTGTGTCATCGTTGAATAAATCCATTTGTGGTGGATTTTCAAGAGTCATTGGTTGTGGTTCATTCATCAGTATCTGGATTTTTCCTTCAATTTCATCCAGCTGTTTTTCCATTCCAGAGGCGAGTTTTATTCCTTCTTCAAAATCTTTTAAAGCTTCTTCAAGAGAAATATTACTTCTTTTTATATCTGTTGTAAGTTTTTCAAGTTTTTCTAAATTGCTTTCGAATGAGTTTGCCATATCTATCCTCTTTTTTTTTATTTTACCACCGCTCTGAAACTTCCTTGAGCTGGTTTGACTATAATTTCATTTCCACTTGTAAGTTCATCCGCATTACGAATGATTTTTCCATTTTCATCTGTAACCATTGAATATCCTCTTTTTAGAATTGTTTCAGGACTGGAGTTTTCAAGAATGGTCACATTATTCTGGATCCTGTTACGTAAATCCTTTATTTTATCCTGTAAATTTTTAATCAGATTTTCCTTTGCATTTGCATAACGATTGAGTAAAGGTGTCTGGATATTTCTGAACTGTATTTCCATATTTTGAGGATTAAAGGATTTAATTAAAAGTCTTGCATTATCAATTTTTTTTGTTATGCAGGAATAAAGTTCGTCTTTGCAGGCAGAAATATTTTGTTCTAAATCAGTAAGAACTGGAATTGCAATTTCTGCTGCAGCGGATGGAGTTGGAGCTCTTTTGTCTGCGGCATAATCACATATTGCCCAGTCAATTTCGTGTCCGACAGCACTGATTGTTGGAATTTTTGAAGCAGCAACAGCACGAACTACATTTTCTTCGCTAAAAGAAAGAAGGTCTTCCAGGGAACCTCCACCGCGTCCAATAATAAGTACATCGCAAAGTTTGTAAAAATTGGCAATTTCAATCATTTTTACAATTGTTTCTGCAGCACCTTCTCCCTGAACAAGGGCAGGTAGAATTGTAATGTTGATTTTCGGGTTTCGTCTTTTTGCAACGTTCAGAATATCTCTGATTGCAGCCCCGGTAGGACTTGTTACTACACCAATGGTTTGTGGATACAGAGGTAGATTTTTTTTCCTTTCTGAATCAAACAGTCCTTCTGTCGCAAGTTTCCTTTTCCGGTCTTCCAGCATCTGTAGAATATTTCCCGAGCCGGAAAGTTCCATTTTTGAAACAATTATCTGATAATTTCCCTGAGGTGCATAAACAGAAATACTTCCGCTGCAGCGAACTTTATCACCATCTTTTGGTTTAAAATTGAGTTTGTATGCAGTGCCTCTAAAAATGACAGCTTTAATTTGTGCGTTATTATCTTTTAGAGTGAAATAAATGTGACCAGCCGCACTTGGACGCCAGTTAGAAATTTCTCCTTCAATGGTGAATGAACGAAAAGAGCTTTCCAGAATTTCTTTTATTAAATCAGTGATTTGTGAAACGGAAAAAACTGTATCGGCAGGAAAAAAATCTTGATTCATACTTCAATAATATAATTTATCTTCATTAATTAATAGTTAAAAAATATTTTTTTTGTCCGATAAAGGTAATGATGAAAGGTATAATTATTTTTTACAAAGACAGTTTATCTAAATATGCTGATGAAAAAGTTTTTTCTGGCTGCAGTTCCAGAGATTTGTCTGCTCAGTGGGCAAAAAGTTTAAATCTTGAAACAGAAGTTCTGGAATCTTCTTCTTTATCATTTCTTCTTTGTGATATGAAAAAGAAAGTTCTGGAACATAAAGCAGATTTCGTCATTTTTTCCTATGATGATCTGCCATTTCTTGATTCAGAACTTACAAAAAAAATGATTGAATCACATATTGAGTATAAGGCTGAATATACTTATGCAGATGGTTACCCATATGGTTTTTCTGCAGAAATCATTGATTCAGGAACTTTATCAATTCTTTCTGAACTTGCCGGAACAAGCCAGAAAGCATTAGGAGATTTACCAGTAAGTCGAGATTCTATCTATAATCTTATTAAAACTGATATAAACTCTTTTGAAGTTGAAGCAGAACTTGCACCAGAAGACTGGCGACTTTATCGTTTTGCATTCCATTGTTCTTCTAAAGATAATTTTTTGCAGTCAAAAGCCTTGTTTGAAAAAATACAGAATAAAAATCTTTCATCAAATGAAAAAGCCGAACTAGCTTCTAAAACTCTGGAATGTCTTAAAACTGTTCCAGGATTTTACAATATTCAGATTGCAGATAAAGTTTCTTATGATTCAATTTATTCTCCATACAAGCAGGCCTTCGAAGAAAAGTTTAAGCTTGCTCCTGTAAACGCAAATACACTTATGTCATATGAGAAATTTTCAACCTTGATAGACCAGATTGCTTCTTTCAGTGAAAAAGCGGTGGTAAGTCTTTCGGCTTGGGGAGAAGCTTTATACAACCCTGATTGCCTTAAAATGATTGAAAAAGTTTTGTCTTATGAAGGTTTATCTGTTTTTATAGAAAGTGATGGACTTAATGTAAATCAGGCCTTCTGTGATCACTTAAAATCAATCGTTGAAAAAGCTGTAGAAAGAACAAACGGCTGGCAGAAAGTTATGTTCGCTCTAAATCTTGATTCATTTACTTCTCAAACATATGTAAAACTTCATGAGGGAGCAAAAGAAGGGGATTTTCAGAAAGTCTTTGAAAATGTTTCTCTTTTACAAGCTGCAATTCCTGGAATGGTTTATCCTCAGTTTGTAAGAATAAATGAAAATGAAGAAGAGTTAGAAAACTTTTTTAGATTCTGGAATGAAAAAACTAATCCAGCTGGTGGAAATTTTATCATCCAGAAATACGATGATTTTGCAGGTCTTTTGCCATCCAGAAAACCTGCAGACCTGTCTCCTGTAGAAAGAATTCCCTGCTGGCATCTTCGCCGCGATATGACAATTCTTTCAAATGGAGATGTGCCTTCCTGCAGAACTTATCTGTTCGCCGGAATTACTGGAAATGTTTTTGAAGATAGTCTCGAAAAAATCTGGCATAAAACTGATGAAGTTTTACAAAAACATATAGAAAAACAATATATTAATAAATGTGAGAGATGTGATGAATTCTATACCTACAACTTTTAATGAACATGAAATTGCAAGGACTGTTATTGGAGGTTATCCAAATACACGGCCAGATTCTCTGAATATTTCAGTTGTTCTTTTGAACGATAGCGGAAGTCATTTTAAAAATCATGTTTTTGAAAATCTTCTTGAATGCAATTTTGAATCTATTGTTTCTATAGTTCATGATCCAACTAATTCAACAATAGATGAAATGTCTAAAAAGTTTCCTGAAATTAAGTTTGTTGTTCCTCTGGAAAAAACAAGCACAGGAGAATTGATAAATATTGCAATGTCAGAAGTTAAATCTGATTATGTTCTTGTTGTTCGTGATACTTTAAACATTCCTTCTGGAATAATATTGCAGAATCTTGCAAAAAGTTTGACTGAATCTGGAATATATTGTGTTGTTCCCCGTCTTCTTGATAAAAATAAAAATGGAATCGCATTAACTTTTTCTCCAGCGGCCAGTAAATCTAATTTTGTGGTTGAAGCAGATTTTGCAATGACAGATGGAATGAAAACCTTATATCCTTTTGATTTTATAGCACTTTATAACCGTAAAAAATTTATTTCTCTTGGTGGTTTTGACTGGACCATTACTTCACCATACTGGCAGAATATGGATCTTGCCTTGAGGTCCTGGCTCTGGGGTGAAGAAACCCGTCTGACATCAATTTTACAGTTCTCTTATATCGATGAGCTGCCTGTAGAAGATCATACACCAAATTTAGATTACCTTCGTTATTATTTAAAGAACGAGCTCCCAAAAAATAAGATGGAACAGGGCTATATTAAAAAATCAAATTTTTTTCATTTCTTTTTTCATTCTTCCTGCGGACTTCTTGAAGCCAGAAGACAGTTTAAGGAAGCTGTGAAATGGGTAGAACGTAATAAGTTCCGATTTAAAATGGATTTACAGACTTTTGTAGAAAACTGGAGCAGATAATGAAAACAAACCGTGTAGTTATAGTTCAGTGCAGATTATCATCAACAAGATTGCCTGGAAAAGCTTTAAAAAATCTGGGTGGAAAAAGTGTTCTTTCCTGGTGTCTTAATTCCATGCATAAAGTTAAGGCAGACCGTTATTTTGTTGCTACAGATGAGGCTTCATATGATGCTTTGCTGCCGGTTTGTAAAGAATGTGATTTTGAATGTTTTGCCGGTGATTTAAATGATGTTTTAAAACGTTTTGTAGATTTATTAAATATAGTTGATTGTCAGACTGTAATAAGGGCAACTGCAGATAATCCATTTTTATTTTATGAAGCAGCAGAAGAATCTGTGAAACTTTTTGAAGAAAAAAATAAGGGTAAAGAGCATTGTGATTATCTTACTTATTCGGGATTGCCCCATGGTAGTGGTGTAGAAATTATTTCTGCCCAGGCCTTAAAAAAGGCAATTACAGAGACTTCAGATCCTTATGACCATGAACATGTTGGACCTGCTCTTTATAATCATAAAGATAAATATAAGTGTGAATTTGTTCCTGCTCCAAGAACTTATAATCATCCTGAATTAAGAACAACAATCGATACTTATTCAGATTTTTTACGGGCAGAAAATATTGTTTATTTTATGAAAGAAAAAGAAGCTCCTTATTCTCATACTCAGATAATCGAAGCCTGCAATTCTGATATTGTACTCAATCCTCTTATTCTCATTCCTTCTGTAAAAAAAGGGCAGGGAACCGGACATCTCAGACGCTGTTTAAATGCAGCTTTGAATACCAGTTATTTTGTATATATTCCGGAAAATAAAACTCTTGAAGAAACAGATAGTGTGCTTTCTGAATATTTTGAAAAAGGTTTAAGAAAAGAACAGATTATTTCTCAGTTACCGGACGAATCATATAAAGCTTTTATAGTTTCAGATTCTTTTGCAATTGAGGAGAAGGAACTTTTATCATATAAAAATGCAAAAGCACTTATTTCTATAGATGATGGTTCTGAATATGCTGATTATTGCGATTATCTTCTTGATGTAATTCCTTCTTTCAAAATTAAACATAAGGCCAATAAGATTGACTCAGGATTTATTGAAAAGCCTGAACATATAAAAACTGATAAGAAGGCATTTAAAGATTTTTCTAAGATTTTAATTTGTCTTGGTGGTGAAGATCCTGCTGGACTAACTCTTCCTGTTGCAAAAATCTTTTTAGATCTTTATCCTCAGGCAAAAATAACAGCAGTATATGGCAAATCTTCTGAAGCTGATTTAGAAAATGTAGAATTTGTAAAAAGTATTCCAAACCTTAAGGAAGAAATTTATAAATATGATTTAGTTCTAACTCATTATGGACTTACCGCTTTTGAAGCAGTTTATGCCGGATGTGCAGTCATCCTGCTGCCAACAAGTAAACTTCATATAAATCTTGCAGAAAAATATAATTTTGCATATATGGGGGAAAAACTTACTCCCGAAGCTGCAAGAAAAGCACTTAATTCTGGAAATTTATATCCTGATTTTAAGATAAGTGATGATAAAAATAATTTACAAACTTTTATAAATACACTGTCTCATGGACAAAAACTTCTTTGCCCTGTATGTGGAAAAGTTCACAATCATCCTGATCCCGTCATTTCAAGAAATGACAGAAGAACCTACCGTCGTTGTCAGGACTGCGGACTTGTTTACATGTCATTTACAATCGAAGAAGATAAAAAATATCAGAAAGCATATTTCTTTGAAGATTATAAAAAACAATATGGAAAAACTTATGAAGAAGATTTTGAATCTATCAAAAAACAGGGGCTTCGCCGCGTTGATGTTATTAAATCAGTTTGTGGAAATGTAAAAGATAAGAATCTTCTTGATATCGGTTGTGCCTATGGACCATTTTTGTCAGCCGCCTCAGATTTTTCAATAAATACTTTTGGAACAGATATTTCTGAAGATGCAGTTTTATATGTTTCAAATAAATTAAAAATTCCTGCAAGTGTTTCTGCATTTCCACGTATAGATACAGAAAAAGAATTTGGAATTAATCAATTTGATATTGTTACAATGTGGTACGTTATCGAACATTTTAAGGATCTGGACAGTGTGCTTTCAAAAGTTGCTGATATTGTAAAAATAAATGGAATCTTTGCTTTTTCAACTCCATCTGGCGAAGGTGTGTCTGCAAAAAGTGATAAAGATTATTTTTACTCCATCAGCCCGTCAGATCATTATTCTGTTTGGGAGCCATCTAAAGCTTATAAGGTTTTAGAAAAATATGGATTTAAGGTTGAAAAAATTGTTTCAACAGGTCATCATCCAGAACGTTTTCCTTCTGTAAAGAAAACAAATGCAAAAGCTGGAAGTTTAAAGTGGAAACTGGTTGATAAATACAGTCATTTAAATAAACTTGGTGATACTGTAGAAATTTATTGTAAGAAAATAAGGTAGTTTTATGAATGTTTTAATACTTGGTGCAGGACTTATGCAGGTTCCTGCAATTTTGAGTGCAAAAGAACTTGGCTATAAAGTTTGTGTAGTCGATGCTGATGAAAAAGCAGTTGCAATTCCAAAAGCAGATGTTTTTAAAAAAATTGATTTAAAAGATAAAGAAGGAATTCTTGCATATGCAGAAACTTTAAAAAACTCAGAAGAAGGACTTGCTGCTGTTTTTACAGCCGGTACAGATTTTTCTGCCAGCGTTAGTTTTGTCTGTGAAAAATTAGGTCTTCCTGCCCATTCATTCCTTGCTGCAACAAATGCAAGTGTAAAAACTCAAATGAGACAGTGTTTTGCAGATCATAAAGTTCCTTCACCAAAATTCATGCGTGTTGGAAAAAATGATATAAATACAAACCTGCTTTCAGAATGCTTAAAAATAATGTCTTTTCCTTTTGTTGTAAAACCAGTTGATAATATGGGGGCCCGCGGCTGCCGTATGGTCAGATCAGAAGAGGAATTTCTTAGTGCTGTTAAGATTGCAGTTGAATGTTCCAGAACTTCCTATGCGATTATTGAAGAATTCATGGATGGACCGGAATTTTCGATTGATGCTCTTGTTTATAAGGGAACTTTCACCGTTACAGGTTTTGCAATCCGCCATATAAAATATCCTCCTTACTTTATTGAAGTTGGTCATACAATGCCTGCAATTCTTGATAAACATACCCATGACCAGCTTATTTCTGTTTTCGCACTTGGAGCAAAAGCTCTTGGTTTGACTTGTGGTGCTGCAAAGGCTGATATCAAATTTACAGAAAAAGGTCCTATGATAGGAGAAATTGCAGGCCGTCTTTCTGGAGGATATATGTCAGGCTGGACTTATCCTTATGCTTCAGATTTGAATCTAACAAAACAGGCCTTACTTATTGCTGCAGGCGAAAGTCCGGATGCTTTAATAAAAAATCGTCAACCGGTTGATTTTGAAACTTCAGAACTTTGTAAAAATGCAGAACTTCCTTATCAGTTATTTGAAGTTCCTTGTAAACGCACTTCAGCAGAAAGAGCCTGGATGAGTATTCCTGGAACAGTCGAATATATTGAAAACATTACAGAATATACTGATAAAGCTGTTTTTGATTTTCTTCCAAGAGCAACTGTAAAAATTGGTGGTAAAGTTGATTTTCCAAGAAATAATGTCGAAAAATGTGGAAATATTATTGCCGTAAGTAATAAAGATGATATTGCAGTAAAAGCCGCCGAAGATGCAGTTTCCAATGTATTTATCACATTAAAGCCAAATACCAGAGAAACTGATGATTATCTTGCAGGTAAAATTAATTCCGATGAAAAAGATTTTCCTCCACCAGCATTTGGTCGTCTAAAAAGTGAAGAGGAAGAATCTATAAAAGGTATAATTCCTGCTGATGAAAAAGTTGTAAATTATATTCCTGAAATTTTAAAAAATGCCGAATATCAGAATAAGAGGGACTGGAATTACAACACCATTTTACAAAGTGCCCAAAAATTTGATGAATTAAGAAAAAAACATCCGCAGCTGGATGCAAAAAAATTCTGGAAGGCTCTTGTTCGTGGTGGCTTACAGGCTGCTGTTTATATTTCAGATTCAACTTCAGGAAGTCTATGAAAGTAAAAAAAATATTTTTAATCAGTTTTTTTTCTATATTAATAAATGGTTTTATCTTCCCAGTAAATGATATTTCTCTGATTGATAAAACTAAAACAAATGGTATGTCTTTATATTGGGATTCTTTATCTGAATGTGGAATTCTTGAAAAAAATGGACATCAGTTGTCTTTTAGAAACGGAGAAAATATTGTTCTTTTAGACAGCATTCGGATGATGACAACAGAAGGTCCTGAATTAAAGAACAATCAGATTTATGTATCACATAAATTTTTGTCAGATGCAGAAGAATTTTTTAATCAGAAATCAGAAGTGCCTTTTAAAGTTGGTGCCATTTTGATTGATGCGGGCCATGGTGGTAAAGATCCAGGGGCTTTAAAAACTTACAAAGTAAATGGCAAAGATGTAACAATCCGCGAAAAAGACATCAACCTTAGAGTTGCAAAAATGCTTTATGAAAGATTGCATGCTGCTTATCCTCAAAAACAGATAATTCTTACAAGAAGTTCAGATGTTTTCCTTTCTTTGGGTGAACGTACAGATATAGCAAATAATGTTAAAGTTGGTGAAAATGAAGCAGTTTTGTTTATCTCTATTCATGTAAACTCTTCATTAAATAAATCATCTTCAGGCTATGAAGTATGGTACCTTTCACCAGGTTACAGAAGAACCGTCCTTGATAAATCATCTTTTTCAGGAGATAAAAATCTTTTTGAAATAATGAACGTAATGCTTGAAGAAGAATATACTACTGAAAGTATTATGATTGCTAAATTTATTATGGATGGTTTACAGGCTCAGATTGGAAAAGAGTCTTCACCAAGAGGAATCAGGGCAGAAGAGTGGTTTGTCGTAAAAAATTCAAACATGCCTGCTGTATTGATAGAACTTGGTTTTGTTTCTAATCAGAAAGAAGCTCTTCTTTTGAATGATGAGAAATACTTGAAAAAGGCAACCTTGGGAATATATAATGGAATTACGGCGTTTGTCACACATTTTGAACGCTCACAGGGATTTACTGCAGTAAAATGATTAGCATAAAAAAATATTTTACATCTGAATACATTCTCAGAACTTTAATAGCCATCCTTATGGTTGCCAGCCTGATATTTTCTTTGTTTGTTTTTTTAGTACGCAAAGATACTGTAAGAAGAACTTTTATTTTTCCTTCTGCAGATAACGGGCAGTTTATTGTTGAATATAGAAATCTTAATAAAGAACCGGTACAGGGAGATGTAAATCTTTTCATTGACGAACTTTTATTAGGATCAACTATAGAAAGAACAAAAAGTTTATTTACACCTGGGACAAAAGTTTTATCCTGCTTTCAGCGTGGTGAAGTTTTGTATCTTAATCTTTCTTCAGATTTGTTAAATATGGGGGAGGATGTAATAGAAATTAAAGAAGGAATGGATTTACTTGAAAAAAATATAAAAAAGAATTTTTCAAAAATTCATGAGGTCTTAATTTTTGTTAATGGAAAAATTGCTTTTGAAAATTAAAAAGCGTTGACAAAAAGATGTACTTATTGGATAATTAATTTTAACAAGGCTACATCGAATTAGTATAAAAAGGAGCTTCAAAATGAAGAAGACTTTGGGTTTATTTGCAGCTGCTATGCTGCTTGTTGGTGGCGTTGCTTTTGCCGAAGAAGCTATGCTCATCGATTTTACACTTCTGGATGCTGACTGTGTTGAAAACGAAAGTGGAAATGCAACACAGAATAAGCACACTGTAATGGATTATTCAGTTAGTGCTGGAGCAACATTTACACAGGATCAGAAAGATCTTATGAAAACATCATTGGCACTTCCTGAATGGGAAGTTCAGTTGAACTCTTCTGCTAAAACAGTTGCAAGTTTGGCTGATTCACAGGTAGTTGCTGCACCAGTAAAAGGTGAAGCAGATGTACCATTCGCTGGAAGTAACGTAATGGGTGTTCGCATCGTATTCCCAACATGGAACTCAAATGCAAATGCTAAAATCGTTCCTCCATTTGATATTCCTGCTTATGAACCATTGGCTGATGCTGATGACAGTGGTGTTCGCCAGGAACCAACTGATGAACAGAAAGCAAGTGGAAAAACATTGTTCGAAGACGGTTACGGTATCGTAAAAAATGTCGGAACAGTAAAATCAATTGAAGTTACAACAATGGGTATGAACTATCCACATGGACTTTATGTTCTTTTGACAGATAATGACAACGTTGAAAGACGTTACTTTATGGGTTACCTCGGTTTCGATGGTTGGAAAGAACTCAAGTGGAACAATCCACAGTACATTTCTGAAATCCGTAATCGTGAAATCCGTGTATATCCAATCTATCCTCGTGGACTTCCATTCATTAAGTTCAAGGGATTCCAGATCACTCGTGACGCTGCTCACATCGGTGGTGACTTCATTGGATATTTCAAAGACGTAAAAATCATTTATGACAAAGCACTTCTTACAAGTGACCGCGATATCGCAGATGAAGACCTCTGGGGAATCATTGGAAAGAAAGAAGACGCTCGTCAGAATGCTGAAATGCAGAGATTCGGTAACAAACAGGTTAACCGCTACCTCGAAAGAGCTAAGTTGGCTACAGAAGATGACTTCACTTCAAGCTTGAATGAAGATTCAAATTCTA
>CAMPAL010000060.1 GCA_946631855.1 uncultured Treponema sp.
CCTGTGGAATGCGGGCACCAAAAGCCCGTGTCTTACCGCTTGACGACGGCCCAATGATGCCTCTAAATATATCAAAAATTAGTCGTCTTGTGAAGAGCCTGTTTCTACATGGCCTGCGTTAAATTCATCAAGAATTTTATTCTGCAATTCTGTACGGAATTCAGGACTAATTGGATGAGCTACATCCTTATACTCACCATTTGCTGTTTTACGGCTTGGCATGGCAATAAAAAGACCACTCTTTCCTTCAATAATTTTAACATTGTGAACAACAAAACAGTTGTCAAATGTTACAGTTACGTAAGCACGCAACTTTCCTTCATCTTCCACCTTTCTAATTCTCAATTCGGTAATCTGCATAAAATCATCCTCCGCAAAATTTCCGTAACAAACTTAAATTGTTTGAACAAGTTTACAATTCCAAGTATCACCAAGCAAATTAATTGCGGAAATAGCTTGTTGTTTATCAGTAAACGCTCCAAATACTGTTGAACCTGAACCCGACATTTCAGCGTAACAACAACCAACATTTTTCAATGCCTTTATTGCGTTGGCAATTTCTTCATTAGCTCCAGCAATAACAGGTGTAAAGGTGTTTATAAAAGTCCACTTTTCAAGATTTCGTCTGTAAACAGATTCAAGTTCTTTTAAAGAAGGACTTATTATTTCTTTTCCTTCAGCAAAAGCCTTATCAATTAAAGCATACGCTTCTTTTGTAGAAGACTTTGTTTCTGGAAAAATCATAACCAGATATAAATCTTTTCTTGGATTATCAATTTTTTCTATATACTCACCACGACCTGAAACAAGTGCACAACCTCTTCCATCTTCATCACAGTGCATAAAGAAAAAAACATCACTTCCAGTTTTAGAAGCGATATAATCCAGCTGAATTGTATTCAGACTTACGTTATAAAGCTTTTGTAAAATTCGTATTAAACAGGCAGCATCCGAAGAACCGCCTCCTAATCCACCACCTGCCGGGATTCCTTTAATTAATTCAATTTTTACTCCGAAATCCAGGCCTGTCGTCTGACAAAAAGCTTCATAAGCATTAGATAAAGTATTATTCTCAGGCAATTGCATAGAATCACAATGAACAATACAGGTCTTTTCAGAAACTGGCGTTACATGCAATTCGTCATACAAATCAATTGTCTGAAATATACTTTCAATGTTATGAAAACCATCTTCCCTCTTAGGCAAGACCCTAAGGCCGAAATTAATTTTTGCATAAGCTTTAGATGACACTTCGTTTAACATTGTTATTTAAAATTATACATCAGTTTTTTTACTTGTCAAACTTTAGATTTTTTTCTAAGGAATTCTTCTGATAACTAGTTGACAATTAATTGGCTCTGAATTACATTTTCTATTGCTAGAAACTTGGAGAGTAAACTATTTACAAGCGCTGGAGTATAATATGTCTGCCGATTCAGATTTTGAAGAATTAACCATGTCATTCTCTTACGGAGATGATTTTGATGATTATGATGACAACTTCGATGATGAAGACGATGATTTTGATGATTATGAAGAGGATGACGAAGCATTAGACGAATTTGACGATGATGCTGATTTATACTACGACGACGTATTCAAAGAAGAAGATATAGATGAACCATACGATGACCACGAAGCAGAAGATGGTTATGATTCTTATAGAGCAAGTTTTGACGATGAAGAATAAACTTCTTTTACGTTAAACAAAAAAAGCTTTCTGTTTAGACAGAAAGCTTTTTTCATTTTAAAGACTGATGATTATCACCTACTCATTAACTTCAATTACACGGCCAGAATGCCAGAGTTTTTCCAGATCATAGAACTGACGTGCCTGTTCTGACATAAAATGAATTACAATTGGACCTAAATCAATAAGATTCCAGTCATCTCCATCAGGACTTTTTTTGTTTGTTACATGAATCTGTAAATCATTATCTTTAATGTATTCTTTTACCTGTTTAAAAAGACCCTGCCAGTGTGTTGAACTGCTTACTGTAACAATAACAAAATAGTCTGTCCAGCTGTTCAATCCACTAATATCAAGGAGAACAACATCCTTTCCTTTTCCATCAATCATAAGTTTTGCAAGTTCAATTGCTTTTTCTTCTGTATTTTTCATAACTAATTAGAAACTCTTCTTCCAGGAATAACGTAGCGTCCATTAAAGTCTCTACCAAGAATAATTGTAAAGTCTACGCTAGCTTCAGAAGATGCTCCTTCAACCTCCTCTAATTCATTTTCATCTTTTATATTTGTACAGTGAATAAAATCGCCGACAATCTTAGCAACTTCCGGATTACCAATGTGATCAATAATGACTGTTTCATCATAATCATTTCGATCGGCATTAACAGGGCTAAGAACATCATAACTTGCCTTCTGGAACAGGTTGGCGGTATCTCTGGCAAGACCTTGTGTAGTTGTTCCGTTCTGGATTTCCAGAACATACACACGGCTGGACAAAGTACCATCAGAAGAAGTAAGCAAGTTAGTTGTCTGTTTTACAGCTTCTTTTATATATTCACCGTTATAATCAGGCATAAGCAAAGTCTGACCATCAAAACTTCGTACAGAACCAGTAATTGTCTGTTTGATGATAGATTCTGCATCGACATCTGCTATTAATTTGAACAAAGTTTCTTCTTCTTCAGAATCTACATTTGTTTCAATACAGCCTTCATAAATCTTAAAATTCTTTTTTGAAAAAATAATAAATTTTCTGTCAGAAAGACCAGAAAGAAAAGCCGCCATCGCATTCTGATATCTTTCCTGCACATCAGATTCTGTTTCATCTTCAAGACGATAACGCAGATAAGTAGAAATCTTATCTCCATCCAGATTGATAGCTCCAGAAGGTAAAAGCCAGCGTTCCCCTTCTTCCGACCAGCAGTCTATTGGTTCAGAAATAAAAACCCTCATACCACCAAGATAATCTGAAATTTTTATAAAATTCTGCAAAGTCATGATGGCATAATAAGGAATTTTTATACCAAGCAGTTTTTCAACTTCCTGTTTATAAGATGTAATACCAAGTTCTGAATAAACCGCTTCGAGTTTATCTGTACGCCCCAGACTCTGGTAGATGGCACCTGTATAGCCCGGAAGATTTACAATTGCAGCCTTATTTGATGCAGGCACGTAAATCAAAACACTTGAAAACAGAACACTGCTGTCTTCATCTTCAACAACAAAAAGAGTTCGTAATACAGTATTGTCTTTTACATAATCTTCAACAACATTTGTTTTTAAAGTTACAGTAAAAATAACACACAATGTAATTACAATAGCAAAGATGAGGGCAATAAAAATAAGTCCTTTCTGTTCATCTCTGATATGAAACTTTTTCATTTCCAATCCTTAAAAAGGTAAATCTACCTTATATTTTTTTACCATTTCTTCAGTACCGGGATAAATTTCATACCCCTTCTTTAGAAGGTAACAATAATTTTCATACAAAACTGCATAAAACATCTGGTCAAGATTCATCTTTAACAATCTTTCCCGATATTCTTCAGTCGACTGTGGACGTCCAGGTTCAATTTTATCAGCAATAAAAAGGCATCTGGTTAAATCACACATATTCATAATTCCAGAAGTATGATTTGCAACTGCTTCCAGAATATCTTTATTATCTATTCCAAACTTTTCCTTCATCATTACAGCAGCTGCCCTGCCATGAAGCAAGGATGGAGTTGCCATTTCATAAGGAATAATTTCATTTCCATCTTTTGCAGCAAGTTCAATCAATTCTTGAGCAGAAAAGTCTTTACACATATCATGGCCTATTCCGGCAAGATAACCGGCATCTGCATCCAGTGAAAAAAGTCTGCAAAGTCTGGCACACATATCTGCAACCCGAACCGAATGTTCATAACGAGTTTTTTTTACATGCTCCTGAGTAAATTTTCTAATCTCTTCTGTAAGTTCAATAATATCTTTCATTTTAAGCTTCAATTTTTACAGGTAAAAATCCCGTTTTCTTCAATATAATCAAAAACTGCCGGTGGAACAAGATATTTAAAAGACTTGTTCTCCGCGATTCGGTTCCGTATTTCTGTAGAAGAAAGCCTGATCAGTTCATCACTGAGCATTACAAAAGGATATTTAAAAGTTTCCTTATTAAATCCCACATTAAAATCACCCTTATAAGAACCTGTCGGAGTATTTTTGTGGCTTTTTGCGGATGAATGATGATTTGCAGACCTTCTTGGAACAATTATTAAATCTGCAAGAGAAACAATTTGCTCCGGATTCTTCCATTTTTCAAACTCAGAAGCAATTTCTTCACCCATAATCAGGCCAAACTTTCCTTCATGCAGACCTTTATATTTTTCTTCAAGGTAAGCAAGTGTATCGCAGGTGTAAGAAACACCACCCCGCTTTACTTCGCAGTCTTCCAGTTCATATGAAGCACTTTTTTCTGAATTACAGAAGGCCCGAACCATATCAAGACGCTGTAAAGTTGTTGCACCATCCATTATTTCTTTGTGAGGAGGAATGCAGGTTGGTATAAAAAGCACCTTATCATACTTAAGTTCTTTTACAACTGTTTCTGCAAGCATGGCATGTCCAATATGCAGAGGATTAAAAGAACCTCCAAGAATTGCAATTTTCACTACTCACTTCCCGGATACTGAATTCCTTCTTCATCATCATCAATATAAGCGCGGGAATTCATAAAAGAACTTGAAGATGAAATATCCTGTGCAAAATTATCTTCCTTCACTTCCCGTTTTTCTTTTTCATTTACAAGATTCACAATCTGATGCTGAGCATCCTTCATTCCACGACCTTCCATAACAGAAACAGGAATTACTGCAGTTTCAGGTTCTTTCTTTCTGATAATTTCTGCAAGTTCTACAGCGTGGTCGTAAGCCCCTTCCATATCAATCTTATTAAGAAGAACAATTCTAGGTTTTTCCATCAATTCATCAGAATAATTTTGAAGTTCATTGCAGAGGGTATCATAGGCTGTCAGATAATTTTCATCAGAACAGTCAATCATAAAAATTAAACAGGCTGTACGGGTGATATGCTTTAAGAAGGTATCTCCAAGACCAAGACCTTCCGAAGCACCTTCAATAATTCCCGGAATATCGGCAATAATAATGTCACTTTCATCATCAATACGCAAAACTCCAAGATTTGGAATAATTGTTGTAAAAGGATATGGAGCAATTTTTGGTCTGGCATTTGTAAAATATGTTAATAATGATGATTTACCTGCATTCGGAAAACCAACAAGACCTACATCAGCCATAATTGAAAGTTCAAGCTTTATAAAACGAGTTTCGCCCTTCTGCCCAGGATTTGCATGACGTGGAGCCTGATTTGTAGAGGTTTTAAAATGAACATTACCCCAGCCGCCATTTCCACCTTTAAGAAAAGTAAAGGATTCATCACCCTTGGCTTTTGAAAAATCATAGATGATTTCGTCGGTTTCGGCATCTCGAATGGTTGTTCCAGGAGGCACAGGAATAACACAGTCTTCACCGTCAGCCCCGTAACGATTCCATCCCTGACCATCACCACCATTTTTTGCTTTAAAACAATGCTGATGACGGATTTTTGCCAGAGTACGCAAATTTCGTTTTACACAGAAGATGACATCTCCGCCTTTTCCTCCATCGCCACCATTTGGTCCACCATGTGGAATGTATTTTTCACGACGGAAAGCGACACAGCCATTTCCTCCATTTCCGGAGCGAACTTCTATTAATGCTTCATCTGCGAAACCTATCATATTAACCTCTATCAAAAAATACGTCGAGTCAAGGCACGCTCACGCTTAAAGCCTTGACTTCGCCGTTTTGAGGGTTTTGTAATAAACCCTCAATATAAAAAAAAGCCCGGCAGATTATTCGTCAAACCGGGCATTTTAAATCAAGTAAAAAGTATGCTTTTTAGCTGAACTAATTTATTTTGCTAATTCAACAGATACTACTTTGTGGTTATTGCGTTCACCGTAAACAACCTTTCCATCTGCTGTAGCAAACAAAGAATCATCACCAGCTTTTCTAACATTGTCGCCAGGATAGAACTTTGTTCCACGCTGCTTAAGGATAATTGAACCTGCTGTTACAGATTCTCCTGCATATTTTTTAATACCCAAATTCTTTGGATTTGAATCGCGTCCGTTTTTTGCACCAGATCCACCACGTGTTCTTCCCATAGTAATCTCCTATTTAAAGTCTATTAAGCAAGTGTGATTGATTCAACACGTACTTTTGTGTACTGCTGTCTGTGACCAATAACACGATGATAATCTTTCTTTGACTTGTATTTGAATACTAAAACTTTCTTATCGCGGAAAGATTCTTCTACTACTACAGTAACTTTTGCTCCCTTTACATAAGGAGTTCCAACATTGATTTTGTCTCCATCGCTTGTTAAAAGAACTGTATCAATGTCAATTTTTGTACCTTTTTCAGCATCAAGCTTATCAACTGTAAGGACAAGGTCTTTTTCTGCTTTATACTGTTTGCCCTTAAATTCAATAGTTGCGTACATATAATACCTCTATTAAAAATATATCAAATTATGAACGCCAGATGCAGCGGAAAAAAGGAAACATAATCCAACCTGCAAAAGACTGGTAAAAAGACCGGATAATGCTATAAAACGGGGATTAAATACCACTATACCTAAAGTCTAAATACGTATCAAAGAATATATCAAAATTAAGATTTTTTTGCAATAGAGGAAGAGGCTTTTACACAAAGTTTTGAAAGAAGATAAATTCCAAACCCTGCAAAAACTGCAATTGCCTTATCAAAAAGATTAACCGGTAGACGGGCAAGAAAAGCACTTATTATCAATCCGAAATTTTGCAAAACAAGAGTATAAGTTAAAAATATTACCGTAGAATTTTCATTTTGCCCTACTGTATTTGAAAAGAAAATAGAATAAATAAGTGAACCTTCCAAACTGATAACAATTGTAGAAAGAAAAACTAAAACCATTAATCTGATAGAAAGCATTACTTTAGATTCAAAATCTCTATATCTTGTTATCAAAAGCCAGGTAAAAATAGTTCCTGTAATGCAGCAGATGCCATAAAGAGAATGTTTTATTGTATGCTGTAAAACAATAGAATTAAATAAAGAAGTTCCAACTCCTACAATAATTCCGCAGGGGATGCCAAAAAAACTTGCTGCGTAAACAAAAATCATATCCATAAAAAAAGAAAACTGAAAAACTGTACTTAAATATGAAATAAGAATGTTCAGTGGTGTAAAAATAAGGGCAAGAATCAGTTGTGTTTTAAGAGGATATTTTTGAAAGTTCATAAATTTATTATATAAAAAAAAGAGGAAACTGAACAACTCTTAAGTAAAAAAAGTATCCAGCTTCCTCTGGTAAAAATACCAAAAACTCTCTCTTTATTTTAAGTTATAATTCTTTTACATAAACAGCTACGGCATGACTCCATTTGAAAACTGCAAGAATAACTTCCTTATCTCCAAGTTTTACTTTTCCTTCCCAACCGTAAGACAGCCATGGTTCATAAGAAGGTTTATTATTCTTATCATATGTTATATAACGAATCTGAGTTTCAGGATTAAAGATAACATTTCCTTCAGAATCTTTTACATAATCACGAGGATCCTGAGCTGGGCCAACGAAGAAATTGAAATCTTTGTAGACAAAATCATAAACTCTATCATTTTCAGTACTTGCTAAATCTGGATACAAGGCATTTGCTTTATCACCTTCTAAATAATAATAGTTTTCTAAGAATTCAAAGCCTGGTTTATAAACTCCTGAATGAACATCTACACAATCATAATATTCGATTCCAAAAGAATCTGTGTAATTTGTGGCAAGCTCTTCATCAGGGCCAGTTTTTACAAATAATCTGTAGTCACCTTTTTCTATATCAACTGGAATAATTGCCAGTTTTTCTACTACAGTTTTTCCATTAAGAATCAGTTCTGCTTCAATTCCGTCATATTCACTATCTTCTATATGGATTGTACTAGTGCGATTTATTACCAGTCCCAGATTATTTTCTGTAAACAAATTCCAACGTATAACCGGATTATAAGAAATTGTAAAACTATAATCTTTATAATTATAAAGTGCAGCTTTTACCTGAGCCTGCTTTTCAGCACCTTGAATAGTTCTGGTAACTGTGTATTCTTTTGTATTAATTTGAGGTATATATTTATAATTTGATTTATAAAGACCTTTTAAAACATCAGATTTTGAGTAAACTCTTCTCCAGTTTTCATAATCTTTTGTAAACTTTGCAGCTTTTCCTGATGATTTTGCTTTTGAGGATTTTTTTGCCTTAGCCTGATTAGTATTTTTCTGCTGAATTACAGGATATCCGCTTGTATCTTTAACCCAGACTCTTTTATCTCCAGCATACTGAGCAAAAGCAAGTCTAACTTTGTTATCTCCAAGCTGAACATCTGCTTCAATACCAAGTCCACCTCTTTCACTGATTTTTCCACCAGATAAAGTTTTGTACATATAGAAAGCAGAAACGAAATCTGCAGGAAGTTTTGTTCCATCAGAATTTCTAAGCCATTCTGAACCGTCATCACTATTACCATTAAAAATAAAGTCGAATCCTTTGTAAGAATACTTATAGATAAAGCCTGCGTTTTCAGGCATTTCTACAACTTGACCCCAGAGTCTTGTATAACCTGGTTTATAAAGTCCTTCACGAATATCAACAGCTTCGTAACAAAGAGTTTTTTCAATAGTTTTTGATGCAGCAGAATCTTTTGGAGCTTCAGTTTCCACCCACATTCTAAAACCTTCTGAATCAGAATAAACACCAACAAGAGAACTGCTGACTGCAGCAACTGCCACTGTGTATTTTTTTCCTTTAAGTTCAATCTGTGTAACTAAACCGCCCGGGACAAAATTGGTATATTTGAAATAAGACTCTTCTCTTTCTTTGTAAGAATCTCCTCCAATCCACATTTTTCCGTTTTCATCACAAAGCTGTAAATAACCATTACCATCATCACTTCTACCAACGTAAAGTGTAGTTCCGTCAAGTTCAAACACTCCAACCTTATATTTAAAACCTTTCATGTAATTCAACATGCGGTTTTGAGGAATGGAAGTAAAATTGCTTCTGTAGTTTCCATTTAAATAATCTGAAGTTTCATATACACGAAAACCAATACCTGCTGTTTCATAATCACGAGTAAATTTAGCTTCTCCTGCAAAAACAGAAAGCACTGCAAAAAATGTAAATAAGATGATTGTAAAAAACGATTTTTTCATAAATCCTCCACCAAAAATAATAAATCAAATGAAGGATTTTGTAGTTAGAATAAAGTCATTAAAAAATGATGAAAAAATTCACCAATTTATAAGCTATACAAGAGCCCCGCCCATATCGCCGAACTTAGACATCAACTCTTTTTTAGTTGCAACTCCCAGTTTGGAAAGAATTCTTGTCATGTAATTATCAACCGCACGAATTGTAATTCCCATAATTTCTGCAATTTCTTTATCATTCTTATGCTGAAAAAAGAGACCGGTTAATTCCTTTTCACGTTTTGTAAGACTGTGATAAAGATTTGTATAAACCACATAACCGGAAGTAAGGCTCTCCTCCATGAAGAAGGTTCCATCACCAGCTTTTTCCATGGCATTCAAAAGCACCTGTAAATCTGCATTTTTTGAAACATATCCGACTGCTCCAGCGGCGACGGCCTGTTCTACAATACCGGCTCCAGTAAACATGGAATAACAGATACAATAAAGCTTAAAATAATGGTCTTTTATAAAACGGATAAGAGAAAGTCCGTCAGCTTCATCATTTTTATCACCAAGATTTATATCAACGATACAGATAAGAGGCTGATAATTCGGATTCTTACAATATTCTTCTAAAAATACTTTAGTTTCATCAATACTTGCAAAAGTTCCTGCACAATGAAATGAACTTTTTTCTTCAATAATTTTACTTACACCCTGGCGAACAAGGTTGTGATCTTCAATTAAAATAAAATCCATTTTGTAATTCCTGAGCCTAGTATAACACAGATTTATATTTTCCAAAATGTGAAAAAATTCACCAGATAATGTTGAAAAAAAACATTTTCTTTTGATTAAGTTTCTCTCACTACAAATAAATAATTTTCTGTTAGATTTTGAGGAAATACGTCGAGTCAAGGCACGCTCACGCTTAAAGCCTTGACTTCGCCGTTTTGAGGGGTTTGTAATAAACCCTCAATAAAAAAGAAAGGTCGGCGGACTGATACGCGGAGGAATCTTTATGACAAAAAAAAGCAAAACAAAATTTGTAGTATTATTTTTTTCAATGATTGCACTGATTACACAATTTACATCTTGTAGTTTTATGAACTCATTTATTGCTGGTGCACAAAGAGCATCACAAAAAGAGGCTGAAAGAAAGGCAAAAAGAGAACAGGCTATTCCTAAAGACAATCCTGCTGCAAAGTTTAAAAAACACAACTATTATATTTACTTTTACACCGATGGTACTTATATAGAATTTAACTCTGGATCTTCACCATGTCCATGCAGCAAGGGTACCTACACTATCACTGAAGGCACATTTGATTCTGGAGAACTAACAATAACAGAAACCAATACCTGGAATTATGATTTAGACGAATGGTTTGGAAGAAGTGAATCTCAATATTATATAACAATAAATTCAGATGGATATATTTCAGGCTATAGTTTTTGGGGAGAAAGGTACGATGCCAGCATGTATAAAAAAGTGACAGAATAATTTTTCTTATCACTCAAGGAAAATCACAAAAATAACAATTCTTTTATCAAAACATTTTCTTAAAAACGCATATCAAGGCAATTATAAAGGTGGAGGTTTTGATGAAAGAAAAAGAAGAATCAAAAGAAAACAAACGAACTCTAAGGCCTTCTCCAACAGCTCTACTAAATCCCAGAATGGATGTGAACTTCAAGGCAATTTTTACCCAAGAAACAGAGGAATCTAATGAAGCCCTTAAATCATTTCTTTCCAGCATACTGGGAAAAGAGGTGGTAAAGGTGCAGATTTCTGCGAACGAGCCGTCTGTTGATATTCCGTCGCAAATGCAGATGACTTTTGATGTTTCTGTGACCTTTAATAATGGTGAAAAAGCTGATATTGAGATGCAGGGGCAGGATCAGAAATATGACTTTTCTGTAAGAAGTGAGATTCAAGTTGCCCGCCTTTTGAACAACAATGCTAAAAAAGGTAGCAATTGGTCTGCAGAAAAGGTATATCAAATTTCAGTACTTAATTTTCATCCTTCCAACGGTGACAAGTCTGAACTTGCATGGTATACTATGAAAAGTAAAAACGGGCAGACACTTGCTGAGCATCTGAATGTCATATTCTTGGACCTGTTGGAAATCAAAAAACTTGTTGGAACGCCAGTTTCAGAGCTGACGCCTGTGCAGAAATGGGGCTTGTTTCTTTCGTATGCTGATGACGAAAAACATGTTGCCTATATAAGCAAGATAGCTGAGAGCGAGAAGGGAATTATGGAAGCAGAAAGAATTGTAGGAAGAATGAGTGAAGAAGACTCAAACTGGTTCCGTCAGTTTTCTATTGACACTTACCGACGTGACCAGAATGCTATAAGAGAAGCTGCTATTAAAGAAGGATTAAACGAAGGCTTGAAAGAAGGATTATCAAAAGGTCGAAACGAAAAAGCCTTAGAAACAGCTGAAAATCTTATCAAAATGAAAATACTTACTGTCGAACAAATTGCACAAGCCACAAGTCTGTCTCCCGAAAAAATTCAGGAATTACAGAAAAGCTTTGCAGCAGAAAATAAATAAAACTTCCTATTTTCCCACACAAATCTCTACTTCGGTGCCTTCTCCCGCTTCTGAGAAATATTTAATACTGCCGCCAATTTCGTTTAGCCGCAGTTTGATATTCTGCAATCCAAAGTGGAGAGTTTTTATACTGGTGAGTTTTCTGGAATTCATCATTTCTAAAGTTTTTAAATCCAATCCATGACCATCATCAGTTACATAAATCATCAAACCACGGTGAATATTATCATTGGCAGATGGATTTCTGAGCAAAATAGTAACTTCCTCCGCCCCGCTGTGTTTTTCGATATTTGATAGCAGTTCCATGATAATCCTGAAAAGGTGGTGAAAGGCCAGCTGAGGAAGCATGTCAAAATCTGTATCTGGAATAATTACAAGGGTCGTATTTATGCTGGTTCGTCTCTGAAAATTATCAATTGCATTTTTTAAGGCGGCAGTAAAAGAACCCTTATCCATATTGATTGAAGAAAGCGTATAACAGGAATTGCGGATATTTTCTATACACTCCCCCTGATTTTTTTTGATTTCTTCTGAAAGCTCTTTATCTTCAATTTTTTCAGCAAGAAGTGAAACATATCTCATTTGCTGGGCAACAGAATCATGCAGTTCAAGAGCAAGACGACGCCTTTCTTCTTCCTGTCCCTTATTTGTAGCTTTTAAGATTTTTTCAATTTCAATTCTACGTGCATATGTAAGCTGATAAAACAGAAGGAGGAGAATGACCAGCAAAAGCAGAATACTCATAGAAATAATAAGCTGTACAAAGACAGTTCCACTTTTCTGATACAAAAGACCTTTGGTAATATAAAAGGCAGTTACAAGACGTGAAAGTTCTTTTGCATTCTGACTTTTACACGCCTCCTCCATATCCTGTATTTGATTTTTAATTCCATAAATACTGTTTGCAATTCTGTAAGTTTTTAGATTTTTTTCTTTCTCCAGTTCCTGCAAAAAATTATTTTGAGCTGTGGCAATTTTTTCCTGAATCTGATTTGAATCATATTTTTCTTCTGAATCACTTGTATTTTTTAAGGAAAGTGCAGAATCTAAATTAAGCCATGCATTATAAAGGGCAAAATCTAGACTTTCGCTTATATAAGTCTGGTCCAGAAATTTTGAACTGCTTGTTCCTAAATCAGTTTTCTGATTATTCATATTAAAAGGATTAAATGTTCTGGAACAGGAAAGTAAAAAAAAGACTGATAGACTGATAAATATAAGCTGAAAATTTTTCCTCATATCAGACATTTTATCATAATTTATCAAATATCATAAGACTGATTCTTAGCCCCGGAAAATTTCATTAATTTTCATTGAAAAAATTCATCAAAAAACTATTAGTAAATTATAATTACAGACTTTTTAATTTAAGTTATAATTGTTTCATTGTGAAAAGTTTTTCCACCACTATCAGTTTTCTATTTTTTCTTTTTTTCAGTAACTTCCTTACTGCTCAGTCTGCCAGTAACAAATGGGCAATTCTTGGACAGGAACTTGGATCATTCAATTATACGGAAGGGACAGCACTCAACAGCAAAGGAGAAATAGTCTGGACTCAAAGTCAGCATCAATGGGATGATTTTGGATGGGACCTGCGCGATATAGATCTTTCAGATTACGATGGTGTAAAAATTGTTCTTGATGATAAAAGCCCCGAAATCCCCATCAATTCTCTAAAACTTGATAACGGCTACTCTCATGGTCACTGGCTTTTTCCAGAAACAGTTCCGGGTGAATATATTCTTTATTTTGATGGAAGAAATAAAAATGCTGTATGTGGCTCTGTTGATGAAATGGATCCCAAATATGGATTTAGAATTTTCTTCACAGCTCCAGGTACAAAAAAAAATCTGATAACAAAAATAAAATCAGTTGAACTTCTAAAAAAAAGAAAGTCAGATGATATGAAAAATCTTTCACCATTTGGAGTTATGCCTGGAACAACAAATTTAAGAGCCTTTATTGATGGAAACAGGATTTTCTGGAAACGGGGCTATAACGATTCTTCATCCGGCTGGGATTTTACAGGAATAGATCTTTCGGACTATGACAGGGTTCAGGTGGAAATTGAAAAAAGTGATAAAAATTTAAATCTTATTCTTTGTGATGGAAAATGGAAAAACTGGCACTGTTATGGCAGAATTTCTCCAACCTTATACGAAGTTCCTCTTTCAGGTCAGGGAGCCCGCTGGGTTGATACAGATGCCCACCCTTTTGATTTAAAAGAAGGACTGATGGTTATGCTTCAAAAACAGGATGAAGAAATCAGAAGCACAGAAACTTCAACTGTTATAAAAAGCATCCGTTTTCTGAAAAAAGGAGAAAAAGGCTTTGATGGTGGAAAACTTGGCATTTTTAACCGGGCAATCGGAACAATCGAAGACAATTCCTCTGTTGAAGATAACACAATTTTCTGGCAGAAAGATAATACTGAATTAAAATGCGGATGGAATCTTGTTGGCCTTGATTTATCAAAATACAAAGGGGTCAGGATAGAATTTGAAAAGAATGATTTGAATCTTGAACTGACACTTACAGATAAAAACTGGCAGAACTGGGCTGCCTTCCACAGTGAAGAGCCTTATTCAATTGAAGCATATTTTTCGGGCGAAGGAGCCGCCTGGAAATGGAACGGTTTTACACCCTGCAACACAAAAGAAGGCCTTCTTTTATTTCTGAGATTTTACAGCGATAAACCTATTCGAAAAGATAAAAAAACAATAATTAAAAAAATTGAACTCATCAAAAAATGAACCATTAACATGGTGAAAATGTTCATCAAATTTTGATTAATCTAATCTCACTACAAAAGTTTTTTCTTTTATTAAAATTAAATCATCATAATTTTGGAGATTTGTAAATGAAAAAACTAATTGCAGCATTTATGTTTTTATCAGTTTGTGCGCTGACTTTTGCGGCACCAAAAAAAGGAAAAAGCAATAACATTAAGCTGGATCCTAAAAAGAAGTTTGCCATTGAAGGGGTGGAACT
>CAMPAL010000061.1 GCA_946631855.1 uncultured Treponema sp.
TTATTTTTTAAATGACAAAAAAAAATGACGATTACCATCAATATGATAATCGTCATCTCTCCTTTATCCTATATTATATTTTAATATACGCTCAGAATCTTCGCAAGTTTTTCTTTACCAATAATTTTCATAAAATTGGCAAGTCTTGGTCCCTGATCTTTTCCAATCAAAGCCTGATAAAGTGCTGTGAACAAGGCCTTTGCATCAAGCCCAAGTTCTGTTGCAATATCATACATTGCCTGCTGACATTCTTTATCCATTGCATAAGAACCAACCTTAGGAACAACTTCATCACGTACACGCTGAACAGCCTTGAGCATATCGCCAGACAAATCAGCCTTACTTCCATCATTACGGATAGAAAAACAGAATTCTGGTGCACAGTCTGGAGCTGAATGTTTAATCCAGAAATCTGCACATGCCATACGACGGCGAAGTCTTTCTTCCTGCTCAGGTTTTACATCACCAAGAGATGCAATAACTCTGTCATAGTCAAAGTCATAAGTCTGAAGCAAAGTTGTAAGCATACGGAAGGTAATCTGATAAGGCATTGTTTCTGGAATCTTTCCGTCAATCTGAGAAAGCATGTAGATTCTCTTTTCTTTGTAGAACTGTTCTTCGTTCTTAGCCTTATCTACTCCGTAAACAATTCTTTCTGTCTTGTCGTAGTCTTCGTAAACTTTAAGAACGTCCATATCAAAACTGATAGCAAATTCTGTATTTGGACGAGTGCCTGCAAAAAGATAACGGAGAACTTCTGCCTGGTAAACATCAAGTGCATCTGGCAAAGCAATTACCTTACCTTTTGAAGAAGACATTTTTCCAGGAACTCCCTTAAGATTTACAAAGTCGTAACGCATAGTTACAGGAGCGTCCCAGTTATAAATACGTTTTGAAACAAGTTTTGCTGTATCGTAAGATCCACCTGGACTGATGTGGTCTTTTCCGCCTGGTTCGAATACTACTTTTTCTTCGTTCCATCTCATTGGCCAGTCAACACGCCATCCAAGTTTTGCACCCTTAAATGTACGCAAATCTACAGTTTCTTCGTTTCCACATTCACATCTGTAAGTAAGACCGTATTCTCCATCATAAGAAACAATTTCTGTTGTATCCTTATTACACTTATCACAGAAAATAGCTACAGGCCAGTAAACATCTGAATCTTTCATTTTATGAGCGTCATCGCGGTATTCATTCAGACACTTTTTAATTTCTTCGCGTCCCTGAAGTGCTTTTTTCATTCCTTCTACATAACGATTAGCTCTATAGCGGCTAGCCTGATAAAGGAATTCTGGTGCAATACCAACACGTGGAAGCTGCTGTTCAATATCAACTTCATGATGTCTTGCATAGTTTTCGTTACGTTTTGTTGTATCAGGCACCATTGTAATTGGATAGCGGAGATAATTTTCAAGAATATCAGGATCTGGCATATTTGCTGGAACCTTGCGGAATACATCATAATCATCCCAGGAATAAATAAAGCGGACATTCTTACCGCGGTCACGCAAAGCACGAACTACTAAATCTACAGTAATAATTTCGCGGAAGTTTCCAAGATGAACTGTTCCCGAAGGGGTAATTCCTGATGCACAGGTGTAAGAATCTAAATCACCCTTTTCCTTAATAATTTTGTCTGCCATCTGATCTGCCCAGTGGCAAAGTAAAGGGTCTCTTTTTTCGTTGTTTTCGTTACTCATACACTTAGTATAGTGATTTTTCTTCTTTATATCAAACCTGAAAAGAAAATTTGCCGATTTGAAAAAACAGGTCTAGAATGTAAATATTCTCTTCTTTATTAAAAAAGTCCCCCCAAAATTTATGTACTCATTTTTACTCAGGAGAAATATATGCGAGTTAACTTAAAATTTAAAATTATCATTTTTGTCGTAGTCTTTATAAGTCTTACAGTTTCACTTTTTGGACTATTTGCAAGAACCGAACTGAAATCTTCCATCACTCGAGATACAGAACAGATTATGAGATTGAATGCTCAGAAAGCTGCCAGAGTTTTGCAGGATGTAAACAAAAAAGAATTCTACCTGCTGGAATCAATTGCATCCCTGCCTTTTATTCGTGATGAAAACATTACGCTTGAAGAAAAAACAGCCCAGCTTGAAGCAGTTGTAAAAGGAAATAAGGTTCACTTTGAAAACATTGCCTTTTACAATGAAAAAGGTATTTGTATCAGACCAGATGGAGAATATGTTGATGTTTCCACCATCGACTTTTTTATTCAGACAATTTCTGGAAAAAGAGTTGTTATTGATCCTCTTCCAAAGAGTTTCATGATGGAAGGTGGTTCTGATGAAACAATCATGTTCTATTGTATTCCGGTTTACAGTATCAACGATTCTAAAAAGCCTATTGGTATCTTATCTTCTATTGTAAATGGTTCAGATGTATACAATCTTTCAGATTCAATTCTGATTGGAAAGAACTCTCACCCGGTAATCATTTCTACTACTTCAGGAATGACAATTGGACCAACAACTTACGAAGGCCTTTCTCAGGAACAGATTACAGCCATTCAGGAAAATGGTAGTGCAGCCCTTAAAAATGGTGAAGAAAGCTCAAAAACTCCTTGGGATTTAATGCTGGATTCTGTTATTGCTGGAAAAGCAGGTTTTGAAATTGTTACAGAACCTACATCAAACGAAAAGAAAGTCGTTTCTTACGAACCAGTTGGTGATGAAAGCGGATGGGCTGTTTTATGTGCGGTACCTTACAACGAATACTACGAAAGCCTGACTAAAATCACAAGAATCATAGTTCTTTCTATTATTCTGGCAATTGTACTGGTAATTGCAGGAACCTTTATCCTTATCTCTGCCCTTATTAAACCACTTAGCTTTGTAAAAACAACAATCGACGATATTTCTACCGGCGACGCAGACCTTACAAAGCGTATTAACATTAATTTGAACGATGAAATTGGTGATGTAGTAAACGGCTTCAACAAGTTTACAGAAAAACTCCAGTCAATCATTGCTCAGGTAAAAAAATCTAGAGACAATCTTGGAAACGCTGGTGCTGTACTGGATTCTTCAACACATAACACTTCCACCTCAATCAGTGAAATTCTTTCAAGCATTGATTCAGTACATACTCAGATTGATAATCAGTCTAAATCTGTACAGGAGACTGCAGGAGCTGTAAACGAAATTGCAAGTAACATTGAATCTTTAGGCAATATGATTGAAAAACAGTCTGCTCACGTTTCAGATGCTTCTGCCGCAATTGAACAGATGATCGGAAACATCAAATCGGTTAATACATCAATGGAAAAAATGTCATCTTCATTTGATGAACTTGCTAATTCTGCACAGACTGGTATTCAGATGCAGTTGAATGTAAATACAATCATTGATGAAATTAAGAATCAGAGTGAAACTTTACAGGATGCAAACTCTGCCATTGCCGCAATTGCAGAACAGACTAACCTGCTTGCTATGAATGCGGCAATTGAAGCGGCTCACGCTGGTGAAGCAGGAAAAGGTTTCTCGGTTGTTGCAGATGAAATCAGAAAGCTTTCGGAAACATCATCTTCTCAGTCTAAGACAATTGGTAACCAGCTGAACAACATAAAAGCTTCTATTGATAATGTTGTTTCTGCGTCGGAAGAATCAAGCAAGGCCTTCCAGTCTGTAACAAATAAAATCTCTGATACAGAACAGCTTGTTCACCAGATTCAGTCTGCAATGGAAGAACAGAACACAGGCTCTATGCATATTTCAAAAGCCCTCAACGCAATGAACGATTCTACTATAGAAGTAAAAACTGCCAGTGTAGAAATGTCTCAGGGTAATAAGGCAATTCTGGATGAGGTAAAAAATCTTCAGGATGCTACAGGAATTATGCAGACAAGTGTGGATGAAATGTCTCACGGAGCAAAACGAATCGAAGAAACCGGTAATTCACTCCGTGATATTTCAGAAAAACTTAAATCATCAATCGATGAAATTGGAACACAGATTGATAAATTTAAGGTTTAATCTTAAGTATTAAGTTTGTTTCAGAAGGACAGAAAAACTAGTTAAACTGCCAGCTTACAAGTTCTGTTCCTTCTGAAAGAACTATATAAAGATCGTGCTGGCCTTTAAACTTGGAATCAAACTTAATCTTTTCTTCTACAGTTTTATTCTTTTTAGCCTTAACAGAAACAAGACAATTTCCTTCATCTCTAAAACTATCAATATAAAAAGAAACACTTCCCTTCTTTTCTGCAGCAGCAAATTCAACTGCAATTTTAGAAAGATCCTTAGAAAAATCTACACCTTTTACAATTACATAAGATTTATCTTTTGTGGCAAATAAAGTCTGCTTAGAAGTTACAGCTGAATAACGGCCTGAATGGAAAGTTGCAGCAGGAACTTTTTCAAATGGATTAAAGCCTGTAACCTGTTTTACACCATCTTTTGTTCCCCTCTGAACTGGAAGGCTGCCGTCTGCATTGATATTAAAATCATTTATAAACAAAGAACGGTATCCGCCTTTTTCAAGTCCTACTATTTTTTCCAGAGTCTGAGCATGATAAGCGATGTACCATTTATTTTTAAACTCAAAAATCCAGTGATGATTATTGCCGGATGTACCAAAATATGTAGAAGGATTTTCCAGTGTGTACCCCTTGTATTCAAATGGTCCAAGTGGAGATTTAGAAGTCATATATCCAATTACAGCGATTGGCATTTTATCCTTATCTTTTGAATCATTGCGGCTGGTCCAGTTTGTACAGTAGGTGTAGTAATAAGTATCACCAATGCGGTTAATTCCAGAATCTTCAAAAAGGAAAGGTGCATCAATTGTTTCTGGAGTTCCAACTATACTAATCATATCATCTGCAAGAGCAAGGCAGCGGGCTGTCTTTGGATGTTCGTACTTTTCCGGATCATGCCCTCCACCAAAGTAAAGATAACCTTTTCCATCCTTATCAACAAACACAGCAGGGTCAAACAACCAGTTTACATTTGCACAATTTGGAGTCTGGCGTGAAATCAAAGGCTTTTTAATTGGATCTGTAAAAGGTCCTTCTGGAGAATCTGCAGTAAGAACACCAATTCCGTTACCACTATCTGCAAAATAAAGGAAGAACTTGTCTTTTCCACCAATATTTTTATAAGCAATTGCAGGTGCCCAGGAATTTGTAGCCCATTTAGCATCGCCAGCAGAACCTGTTTTTCCTGCAACGGCAATTTCTCCCAAATCGGTCCAGTTTACCAAATCCTTTGATGAATAAAGATTCAGAGTGTTAATTTTGTTGTAACGGTTTTCTTCTTTGCCTTCTGAATATTCCAACTGCTGCATATCATTTGTGGAATAAACATAAACTGTATCCTTATAAACCAGAACAGCAGGATCTGCAGAAAATTTATGAGCCATAATCGGATTATTTTCTGAATACATTTTGATTGATTTTTCTGCCATCAAAGTCTGCATTTTAGAAAGCTGTGCATCAAGATTTGCCATAGACATAAGAAAAAGACCTCCAAATAAAAACCTTGCTATTTTCATAATTTGATTATAAATTAGAATTATATTTTAGTAAAACGTTTAACCAAAATTAAGAAAAACTACCTAGTTTAAGGAGTTTTTACATAAGGACTAAAATAATGAAAAAACAAGTATTCAATCCATATCTTCCATCCTGGGAATATGTTCCAGATGGAGAACCTCATGTTTTTGGAGACAGAGTTTACGTTTACGGCTCCCACGATTTATTCAACGGCTGGGTATTCTGCCTTGGAGATTATGTCTGCTACTCTGCCCCTGTAGATGATCTTACAGACTGGCGCTACGAAGGAATAATTTACAAAAAAACTGATGATCCTTTAAATAACGAAGGAAAAATGGCTCTTTATGCGCCTGATGTTACAAAAGGACCAGACGGAAAATACTATCTTTTTTATGTGCTTGATAAAGTAAGTATTGTTTCTGTAGCAGTAAGTGAAAATCCTGCAGGACCTTTTAAATTCCACGGTTATGTACATTATCAGTCTGGTGAAAAATACGGAGATAGAACAGGAGACATGCCTCAGTTTGATCCGGCAGTTCTTACTGAAGGTGAAAAAACTTACCTCTACACAGGCTTTTGTGGAAATAAAATGAAAGACCGTATTGGAGCAATGGTAACAGTTCTTGGACCAGATATGCTGACCATAATTGAAGAACCTTCTGTAATTATTCCGGGGGACTGTTATAGTCTGCCAGAAAAAGAAGCCTGTACCGCAGCCATAAAACAACAAAGAGCAGCAGGTGGTTCATATCCTTATGCTCTGAGTTCTACAGAAAACTGGGAAGGCTTTAAAGGACATGCATTTTTTGAAGCTTCATCAATCAGAAAATTTGGAGACACCTATTATTTTGTTTATTCTTCAGAGGTTATGCACGAACTTTGTTATGCTACAAGTAAAAATCCAACAGATATGTTTAAGTTTGGCGGAGTTATTGTAAGCAACTGTGATTTAGGAATAGACTCTTACAAACCAGCTGATATGCCAGCCGCTTATGGAGCAAACAATCATGGTGGAATTGAATGCATCAAGGGCGACTGGTATATTTTCTACCACCGTCATACAAACGGAAGCTGGTACAGTCGTCAGGGATGTGCAGAAAAAATCAAAATACTTGCAGATGGAAGCATTCCACAGGTAGAAATTACTTCCTGCGGCTTAAATGGAGGCCCTCTTGAAGGAAAAGGAGAATATCCGGCTTATATTGCCTGCAACATGTTCGTTCCAGAAAGACCAAGCAAATACATTTCTGATCAGCCTTATCCAAAAGTAACCCAGGATGGACGTGATGGGGATCAGGAAACAGGTTATATTGCAAATGTTGTAGAAGGTTCTGTCTTTGGTTTCAAATATTTTGACTGCAAGGGGATAAAGAAAGTTTCCATCACCACCCGAGGTTATGCTTCAGGAACTTATGAAGTAAAAACAAAGTGGGATGGTCCAAGCCTTGGTTCAATCAAAATAGAATTTACAAACGTCTGGGAAAAATATACTGCAGATATTGAAATTCCTGACGGAATAAATGCAATTTATCTTGTATATAAAGGTGGAGGAAATCACCAGCTCAAGAGTTTCGAGCTGGAATAATAAACTTTCTAATTATAAACATAAACATTTGCCAGAGAAGACGGAACAACAAGATTCTTACCGTTTTTGCGATACTGCTTAGGTGTTGTTTTCATATATTTTTTGAAAATACGGGAATAATACTGAATATTGTTATAGCCGTTTTCTGTGGCAATTTCTGTAATATTCTTATCTGTATAAATTAAATCAAGACAAGTCTTTTCAATTCTGAATTTATTTACATAATCAACAAAATGCATTCCTGTATGTTCTTTGAACAGACGGATAAAATGACTCTTACTGTAATTTGTCAAAATGAGCAGATCTTCCAGTGTGATATTTTCACGATAATGCTCTTTTATATAAGTCAAGGCAGTCTCAATTGCAGAAATATTATGTTTTATCTTTCTGTCGATAAGGGAAACAACTTCATACTGACCAGAAGAAACAACAAAAGCGATAATATCATACAAAACTGATTTTACAATTATTTCATATCCCTGTGATTTTTTCTCAACCAGTTCTGTTGCTTTTATCAGTTTTTCAGCAATATCCTTTGGCATTGTTACAAAACGTTTAACACGGATATTCTCAAAAAACTGACGGCATGGATCTCCAGGCTTTCCCAAAAGGGAAATATCAAACACCATGGCGATATAGTTATATTTTTCACCAGGTCCGGCACTCTTAGCATAATGGGTAACTCCCGGATTTATAAAAAGAAAATCTCCCGGATACACCTTGAATTCCTGATTTTCAATACCAAAAACAGCCCGACCATCTTTTAAATAAAATAATTCATATTCAATATGGTGATGTGGCTTATCCAGATAAATAGTCTGTGCAAACAAGCCGATTGGAAAACTTTCTGTTCCACGCTCAATAAACTCGTATTCTTGACTCATAATTAAATTATACACATATTTGGCACTATTATACAAATTTTATGATAATTTTCGTGTGTTTTTTCTGAAAATCCAGACCTACCATTAGTTAAACGTTTTACCAAATTCAAAAAGTCAAAAAGGAGGACTTTATGAAAAAACTAACAGTAATTGCCATGGGAGCTTTAATGGCACTCACTATGGTTGGATGTGGAGGAAATAAATCTAAAAACCTTAACATCTCTGTATTTACTATCCAGCAGAGACAACAGCCACCTGCTGATAACCGCGACTATAAGTGGTTGGAAGAAGAATTCGGTGTAACATTTACATGGGATATTCTTAACGGTGATAAAGACCAGAAAATTGGTACAATCATTGCTTCAGGCGACTTACCAGACTTAGTTGAAGTTGACTCAGAAAAGTTCCAGGGAGCTGGAACACTTATCGATATTAAAGATATCGTAGAAAAAGAATGTCCAAACATCATGAAGAACTACTCTTCTGTTTGGAAGCAGATTGTTTACGCTGACTCAGAAAAAGATGAAAACGGAAACATTGTAAAAGCACATGTATATTCTTTACCAAACTACGGTGCTTACACTGGTGCAGACCAGAATACAACATATAACCAGACAGCATGGTGGATTCAGAAATGCGTTCTCGAAGAAGCTGGATGGCCAGTAATCAAAACTGTTGACCAGTTCTTCGATGTAATTGAAGCATACTACAAGAAACATCCAACAACAGATGGTATGCCAACAATTCCATTCTCAATCCTTACAGATCCAAATGCTGCATTCAACCTCTGGAACCCTCCTGCATTCTTAGCTGGTTATCCAAACGATGGTAACGGACACGTTATTGATAACGGTGACGGTACATACACATACATGGACAACTTCGCTGATGAAAATGCTAAAAAATGGTTCAAAAAAGCTAATGGTTACTACCAGAGAGGTTTAATCGATCCAGCATCTTTCACAGATACACAGGATCAGTACAAAGCTAAGATTTCTCAGGGTCGTGTACTTGGTATGTTCATCCAGGGATGGCAGTTCATGTACGATGCTGAAAACACACTCCGCGTAGAAGGAAAATTGGACAAAACATATGCTCCACTTCCTGTAACATTCGACGAATCAATCAAACCTTGGTATCGTGATCTTTCTCTTCCTAACCTCCAGAGAGGATACGGATTCACAACTGCTTGTGGTGAAAAGAAAGCTAGACAGATCTTGAAACTTATGGATACACTCCTTGAAGAAAAATATCAGAAACGTCTTTACTGGGGTCTCGAAGGAACAGATTACTACATCGATGCTGATGGATCTGTAACAGGAACAAAGGGTTCTCCATACCGCACACCAGAACAGAGAACACAGCAGAAAGATACAACTTGGGTTCTTAAGAACAAAGCTCAGCTCTGGACAGATGAAGCTCCAAAATGGGAAGGTTCATTCTCAGACGGATTTGCAACATCTCTTGAAAACACAGCATTCGAATTTGCAGATGGAATGGAAGAAATCGACAAGAAAGTATTCGCTGCATACAATATTGGTTCTTACGCTCAGCTCGTAGACAAGAACCCACCTAAAAACCCAGGCTGGTACCCAATGTGGCAGTGTAACCCAGCTCCAGAAAACGATGGTCTTGAACACGATGCAGCTGTAGCTATGAAAGGCTTCGAAACACTCCAGTTCAAGTATCTTCCAAAGATGATTATGGGTTCACCAGATGATTTCGAAAAAACTTGGAATGAATTTGCATCACAGATGAAACCTCTTACAGAAGTTTATAACAAGTTTATGCAGACAGAACTTGACGCTCGCGTTAAGAACTTTGGTGGAAAACAGTAATCGTATAGATTATTTTTCTACTAAGACAAACTTGCAGGAGTTGAGAAACTTCTGCAGGTTGCAAAAAGTCCACAGATAAAATCTGTGGACTTTTCACCACTCTCTTCCTGAGGTTTTTTTTATGAAAAGTAAAAAAACAAATAATTCTGAAACAACTGCACTTACAGTTAAAAAGAATAAATGGCATCTGTTGAAAAAGCAGAAGGCATTAATTTTAATGTCAGTTCCATTTGTTTTATATGTAATTCTCTTCAGATATGTACCTTTATTCGGATGGTCAATGGCCTTCCAGAACTACAAAGTTGGAAAACCTTTAACTCAGCAGGCATTTGTTGGCTTAAAATGGTTTAAAGAGCTTTTTATTACTTATGATTTACAGGGAAACATTGCCCGAAACGAACTGGGCAAAATAATCTGGAATACAGAATTTTTATTATCCCTTAGAAATACAGTATGCATGAGCTTTATCAGTACTGCACTAGGTTACATTACTGCTATTATTCTTGCTGTATTCTTAAACGAAGTTAGATTTATTGGAATTAAACGCTTCGTTCAGACAGTATCATATCTTCCACACTTTCTTTCGTGGATTATTGTTACAAGTTTAGTTGCGAATGTTCTTTCCGTTGAAGACGGAATCTTAAATAATCTTTTAATTTCTTTACGTATTCTCAAGGAACCAATTCACTGGCTCGCTGTTCCAAAATACTTCTGGAATATTGTCGGATGGACTTATGTCTGGAAGGAAGTTGGATGGAACACAATTGTTTACCTTGGAGCCATGACTGCTATTGACCCTTGTTTGTATGAAGCTGCTCAGATTGATGGATGTGGTCGTCTTAGAAAAATCTGGCATATCACACTGCCAGGAATCAAGCCTACAATCATCATCATGATGATTATGTCTGCCGGACATATTCTTGATGCAAACTTTGAAATGCCATACTTGCTGAAAAACGGAATTATTCAGGATGTTGCAACCCAGATTGATATTTATGTTTTGAAATGGGGCTTCACAATGAGTAACTTCTCTTTAGCAACTGCAGCTGGTATTTTCAAAAATGTAGTAAATATTGCATTACTTCTCCTTGCAAATGGTATTGCTAAGAGAGCTGGTGAGGAGCGTTTAATATGACAAATACAAAAGTTAATAACCCATACAAAGCAGCAAAACAAAAATCAACAATTGAAAATTTCATTTTTGACGCAATCATTTATATAACTTTATTTTTTGTTGTTATAGTTACTGTATACCCTTTCTGGAATACAATCGCCGTTTCTTTCAATGACGGTCTCGATTCTATCAAAGGTGGAATTAAATTATGGCCAAGAAAGTTCACTCTCGAAAACTATAAAACTCTGTTTGCTACAGACTATATTTTCAGAGCTGGAATTATTTCTTTAAGCCGTACAATCCTTCAGACAATTTTAAGCGTATTCTGTACAGCTATGCTTGCATATTCTTTAAGCCGTAAAGAATTCGTTATTAAAAAATTACTGACAACTATTCTGGTAATTTCTATGTATGTAAACGCCGGATTAATTCCTGGTTATTTGCTGATTAAGAAACTCCACATGGTTGGTTCATATGCAGTTTACATCGTTCCTTGTATCATTGATGTATTCAACTTCATTCTTATCAGAACTTATATCAATGGACTTCCTGACAGTTTCGTAGAATCTGCCAGAATTGACGGTGCAAATGAATTGAGAATCTTCTTACAGATTATCATGCCGCTTATTGTTCCTTCTATCGCAATGATTTGTCTTTTCGTTGCTGTAGGTGCATGGAATAGCTGGTTTGATACTTATCTGTATTGTTCAAGAAATAAAAACTTGCACTCTTTGCAGTACGTACTTATGTCTTATTTAAATGCAAGTCAGAATAGTGGTAGTGGTGCAGATGCCGGTGCAAAAGCCCTGGCAGCAGCAAGTGGATCTGCAGTAAACATGATTACTCCAGTTTCAATCAGAGCTTCCATCACAATTGTAGCTTCTGTTCCTATTTTAATTGTTTACCCATTCGTACAGAAATACTTCGTAGTAGGTATGACTATTGGTGGTGTAAAAGAATAATTTAATTAGAGCCTTTTTCCTGAATTGTGACTTAGTCGGACTCCTAGCCGACGGTTTCTTCTCCTCCTACCGAAGTTAAAAAATAATCAGTCACAATTCAGGATTTTTTTTGCCCTTTCAGGTTTTATTTAGTTTCAGCTTTAATAGCTTCTAAGATTTCAGGGAAGTACCAGGTCTTTTCGCGTCTGTTGAAATAACCAAAATGTTCATTGTAATCATTATTTTTAACAACTGTCACACCGTTATCCCAGAGACAACTTGTAATTCCATACTGACGTGAATATTTTAAGAAGGCATGGAACCATTCAACACGTGCATCAAGATTATTCTTGTTTGTAGCACCATATTCACCAATTACAACTGCATAACCTTTATTCACAAAATTATCATTAAGTTTTTTGAAAGTATAAGCGAGTTCACTTGCAAGCTGTTTAGAAAATTCTGTAACTCCAGGACTTTCCATTGCAAACTTATATGGACTATACATATGAACTGAAAGAATTAACTTTCCTTCTTTTTTTTCAACAGGCATTTTAAATGCAGAAGCAAAAGCAGAATCAGGAGAAGCCTGAAGGCCTGGAATCATTACAAAACGTTTTTTATTATTTCCTTTTGAAGCACGAATTGTATCCAGAGCAACCTGATTCAAACGGTTCAAACAATCAGCAGCTTCCTGACATTCCTTCGAATTCTGATCAAACCACCATTCATGACTTGTTCCTCTCAAACGTGGTTCATTCATTGTTTCAAAAACCAGGTGTTCATCATATCCGTTATTAAAAGCAAGACAAATCTGAGACCATACATTCACCAGATAACGGGAAGATTCTTCAAAATTTACATTGTTTGGATAATATCCTTTTCCATATGGCATTTTTGATGGCTTGTCATAACAGTCATGATGAGAATTGATGATAACATACATGCCGTCTGCAATTGCCCAGTCAACAATCTCCTTTACCCTTTTCATCCATTCAGGATCAATTGTGTATTTTTCATCAATAAGATGATTAGACCAGGATACAGGAATACGAATTGTTTTAATTCCAGAAGCAGCAAGTGCATCAATCATCTTTTTAGAAGTTTGAGGCTGACCCCAGCTTTTTTCAGATCCAAGACCACTTGAACCAACAGCATCCAATGTATTACCAAGGTTCCAGCCAGTCTTCATGTCTTTTACAGTTTCAATAGCACTGTTTGAGTTGAATGACTTTTTTCCCTTATCAACTACAGCAGTTTTCTTGTTAAAAACAGGCTTTTCAGCTGCAAACAAAGAAAGAGCCATTGTAAAAACAAGACCTAAAGTAATTAAGTTTTTTTTCATTTCAATTCCTCCTGAAATGTGCAGTTTATCTGCTTAATTTTCTATAAACAGTTCGTTTAGGAACTCCAGCATCTTCTCCGAATTCTTTCATCTTCCATTCTGCATATTCTGACCAGTTTCCTTCAAAGAATCTTACTTCAGAATTATTTTCAAATGCCAGGATATGAGTACAAATACGATCAAGGAACCAGCGGTCATGACTTACAACCATAGCACAGCCTGCAAAATCTTCCAGAGCTTCTTCCAGTGCACGTACAGTCTCTACATCAAGATCATTAGTTGGTTCATCGAATAAGAGAACGTTTCCGCTTTCCTTAAGCATCATTCCAAGATTCAGGCGGTTTCTTTCACCACCCGAAAGGACTGAAACTTTTTTATTCTGATCTGGACCTGTAAAGTTAAACCATCCGCAATAAGCGTGGGCATTTACTTCACGAACACCACCTTCCAGTGCTCTACCCTTTTCGTCAACGGCACCAAGTTTTACAAGGTCTCCACCGCCACCCAAAGTTTCATAAACAGTTTTATTCAAATCAAGGCCGGAACGCATCTGATCTACATAAACCAGTTTTACAGTCTGACCAATTTTAATTGATCCTGAATCAGGCTTTTCACCACCTTCCATTCCAGCTGCGTCCACAATCATTTTAAATAAAGTTGTTTTACCGGCACCGTTAGGTCCAACAATACCAACAATTGCACCTGCAGGAATATGAAGATCAAGATTTTCAAACAAAAGTTTATCACCAAAAGCCTTGGTTACTTTTTCAAAATCTATAACCTGATTTCCAAGTCTTGGTCCAGCTGGAATAGAAATCTGAGTATCTTTAAGCTGTTTTTTAGATTCCTGAGCCATCAGTTCATTGTAGCGGGAAATATGTTCCTTATGTTTAGCCTGACGTCCTTTTGCACCCATGTGAATCCAATCCAACTCACGCTGAATTTCTTTCTGACGTTCAGATTCATGTTTATTTTCCATAGCAAGACGCTGATTTTTCTGTTCAAGCCAGCTGGTATAATTACCCTTAAATGGAAAACCTTCTCCGCGGTCAAGTTCCAGAATCCAGCCTGCAACTTCATCAAGGAAGTAACGGTCATGGGTGATTGCAATAACAGTTCCAGGATAATCGTGCAGATGTTTTTCCAGCCAGGCAACGGTTTCTGCAT
>CAMPAL010000062.1 GCA_946631855.1 uncultured Treponema sp.
GGAAAATCTTCCCTTGCTTTTGATACGCTTTTTGCTGAAGGTCAGCGTCGATACATGGAAAGTCTTTCGTCGTATGCACGTCAGTTTTTAGGACGCATGGATAAACCTGATGTTGATTTAATCGAAGGTTTAAGTCCTGCAATTTCAATCGAACAAAAGTCTACAAATAAAAATCCTCGTTCTACAGTGGGAACAATTACTGAAATCTATGACTATTATCGTCTTTTATTTGCCCGTACAGGCCATCCTCATTGTCCAGTTTGTGGTCGTGAAATTCGGGAACAGACTGTTGATCAGATTATAGATACAGTTCTTGCCTGGCCGGAAGGAACAAAAATGCAGATTCTTGCTCCTGTTATTCGTGGTAAAAAGGGTGAACATACAAAAATTATAGAAGATGCAAAAAAATCAGGTTTTATTCGTGCCAGAATTGATGGAGTAATGGCAGATCTGGATGATTCTATCAAACTGGATAAACAGAAAAAACATACTATTGAGATTGTTGTTGATAGAATTAAGAATGGTCCAGATGTTCGAACCCGTCTTGCAGATTCCATTGAAATTGCCCTTAAAAATGCAAATGGAATTGTTGTAGTTACAAGAAAAGATCCTGATTCTGATACTGAAATAGAAGTTTTCTTCAGCCAGAAGAATGCCTGTCCTGATTGTGGTATTTCTATTCCAGATTTACAGCCAAGACTTTTTTCTTTTAATAATCCTTTTGGTGCCTGTCCTGAATGTACGGGGCTTGGTCAAAAAATGGAATGGGACTTAAAAAAGATTCTCCCTGATAGAAGTTTGTCTTTTAATCAGAAAGCATTTCCTTTCTTTAATCCTGAATCGGAATGGAATCATTCTATGTTTGATGCAGTTGCAAAAGAAGCAGGATTTAGTCTTGATACACCAGTCGAGCAGCTTACTGAAGAGCAGTTTAATTATTTGTGGAATGGAGATTTAAACAAAAAAATCCACTGGATATATAAAAAACAGAGTGGAGAAGGTTATTCTGAATATAATCGTGCCTGGCCTGGACTTTTTGCAGAAATGCAGAGACGTTACAACGAAGCCTGGGGAGACAGTCAGAGAAACAATATCGAAGAAAAATTTATGACTATCAGTCAGTGCCGTACCTGTAATGGTCAGCGACTCAGACCAGAAGCTATGGGTGTAACTGTTGGTGGTAAAAATATCTTTGAACTTTGTCAGCTTTCTGTTTCTGATTCAATAGCCTTTTTTGATAATCTTTCCTTGACTGAAGCTGAAACAAAGATTGCAGAACAGGTTTTAAAAGAAATTAAAGCCCGTCTCAGATTTTTGAAAGATGTAGGGCTTGATTATCTTACAATGGAAAGGGCAGCAGAAACTTTGTCTGGTGGAGAAGCTCAGAGAATCAGACTTGCAACACAAATTGGTTCAGCCTTGTGTGGAGTTATGTATATTCTGGATGAACCTTCTATTGGTCTTCATCAGAGAGATAATCAAAAATTGATTGATACTTTATTGAATCTTAGAGATAACGGAAATTCTGTAATTGTTGTTGAACATGATGAACAGACTTTAAGAACTGCAGATTTCCTTATTGATATGGGGCCTGGGGCTGGGGTAAATGGCGGTAAAGTTGTTGCCGCAGGTACTCCTGAAGAAGTGGCAAAGGTAAAGGAAAGTCTTACTGGTCAGTATCTTGCCGGAACCTTAAAAATGGATATTCCAGAAAAAAGACGGCCTGGAAATGGTCATTTCTTAAGCTTAAAAGGGGTGATGGAACATAATCTTAAAAATGTCAGTGTTGATATTCCTCTTGGTTGTTTTACCTGTATTACAGGAGTTTCAGGTTCTGGAAAATCTACCCTTATGAGCGATGTCCTTTATCCTGCTGTTTCTAACCGCCTGATGAAAACAAATTATCCAGTGGGGGCCTGTGAGGCGGTGGAAGGAATTGAAGCTCTGGATAAGGTAATCAACATTGATCAGAGTCCAATTGGCCGTTCACCACGTTCTAATCCTGCTACATATGTGGGAGTTTTTGATTCTATCCGAGATTTGTTTGCAAGTCTTCCTGAGTCAAAAGCCAGGGGTTACCAGAAAGGTCGTTTTTCTTTCAATGTAAAAGGCGGTCGTTGTGAAGCCTGTCAGGGAGCTGGTGAAAATGTTATTGAAATGAACTTCCTTCCAGATGTTTACATTCAGTGTGAAGTTTGCGGTGGAAAACGTTTTAATAAAGAAACTCTTGAAGTTGAATATAAGGGTAAATCAATTAATGATGTTTTAAACATGACTATTGATGAAGCCTGTGACTTTTTTGCAGGTATTCCTCATATTTATAAAAAAATTGCAACGCTGCAGGCTGTTGGTCTTGGTTATATCACCCTGGGACAGAACGCTTTGACTTTGTCTGGTGGAGAAGCTCAGCGTGTAAAACTTGCCAATGAACTTGCCCGTCCTGCAACCAGTAAAACTCTTTATATTCTGGATGAACCTACAACTGGACTTCATTTTGCAGATGTAAAGCAGCTGATGATTGTAATTCAGAAACTGGTGGATCAGGGAAATTCTGTTGTAATGATTGAACACAATCTGGATGTAATTTGTCAGGCTGATTTTATTATTGATTTAGGTCCAGAGGGTGGTTTCCGGGGCGGTACAATTGTAACAAAGGGAACTCCTGAAGAAGTTGCTCAGTGTGAAAAATCTTATACCGGCCAGTTCCTTGCACCAATGTTAAAGACGGATAAAAAATAATGAAGAAGTTTTTTTGTGTTTTTCTTTTAGTTTTTACGGCAATATTTTCTTTTTTTGCTCAGGAAACAGAAATCACAACAATTACAATTAATAATGCTCGTCAGACCTCTTACAAAAAAGCAGATGATTCTGGAAACGATACAATCGTTCTTGAAGGAAGTGTTGAACTTGAAGTAAAAAAATCTGCTACAAGTTCAAAAATTAAGGCTGACAGAATTACTTATGACCGTACTACAGAAATGCTTTATGCGGAAGGAAATGTTGAAATAGTAACTTCTTCTTCGGCTGGAGAAGATACTACCACAGCAACATCACTTCTTTTAAATACTTCAACACTGGAAGGTATTTTCGATGGTGGAAGGGTCGTTCAGACTCAGTCAGATTCTCTAAATCTTCCCTCTGGTTCTACCCTGATTGTTTTTTCTGAAATGTTTGGAAAATCGAGTTCAAACACTATTGCATTTAAAAATTCCAGTTTGACTTTCTGCGAGGAGGAAGATCCCCACTGGCAGATAAAATCTACAAGAACCTGGCTTTTACCTGGTGGAGAATTTGCCTTTTTTAATGCACTTTTATATGTAGGAAATATTCCTGTTTTATATTTACCGGCCTTTTATTATCCAAAGGATGAATTGATTTTTAATCCAGTTTTTTCTTACAGCAAAAGGGAAGGATATTCAATTCAGACAACAACTTATCTCTGGGGCAGAAAGCCTCTGGATACCTCCTCAAGTACAAGTTCAAGTTCTTCATCCTCTTCTTCAAGTTCAGATACTTCTACCACTTCAGAAGCTCTTGCAGGTATTTATAATTTTGTTAAGCCTACAACTTTGAAAGAACAGGTTCGGGAAGGTCTGGTATTACACAATCTTGATGAAGATTTTACAGGCAGCACTTCAGAATATGTAAAAGTTATGGCTGACTGGTATTCGAACCTTGGTTTTATGTTTGGACTGGATTCAAAATTTGCTCCTTCAAAAACCTATTTGACCAGCCTGGCTTTTTCTTTTGATATCGGACTTAGTAATACTTTGTTTCCGAATTCAAGTTATGTTTATTATCCTTTTTCTTCTTCGGGTAATACTTATAGAGATGAAGCTTCTTTCCTGGGCTTTACAACACCTTTCCGTTATAGTGCAAATCTTGAACTCAGTCTTTCTAAACCTTTCAGTTTGAAATTGTCTCTGCCAATTTATTCTGACCCTTTTTATAATTATGATTTTAAGACAAACCGTTCAGAAACAATGGACTGGATTTCTTATCTCATTAAAAATTCTGGAGGCACTCAGTCTACCGAAGCTGTTACAATTTCAGAAGTATCATCCTTCACCTGGCAGTTATCCGCTTCTGCATCTCCAGTTTTACCAGCAGTTTTGAAACCTTATATAACATCTTTTTCTGTCAATTTGAACTCATATATCAATATTTCTTCTCAGAATGCTGATACTTCCTATATGACTTACAGGGGAACTTCCCCAAGTGACGGCTGGAAAAATTATTCACCAAGCAGGAAGTTTTACTATCCGTCTTTGATAAATCCTGCAACTGCAAATGTTTCTTTCAGTGGAACTTTATTCAGCTGGCCTGCAGTTGATTCAAATCAAAAACAGGCAGAAAGCATTTCTTATCCGATTGCTTTGAATGTTCCTGATGAATTGAAAACTGAAAAACAGCTGGAAGAAGAAGCGGCTGCTGCAGAAAAAGCATCTGAAGAAGATAAAAAAACTGGTGATAAAGAAGAAAAAACAGAAGACGCAGAAGACTTTAAGTTCTATCTGCCAGACCTGGAATATACACCATCAACACAAAGTATTACTGAAGGTCTAACTTATAAATTGTCTTATACCGCATCTGCAAATTTAGTAACTCAGATGGCATATTCTTCTGCAAATTTAAAAAAATCTGATGATTTTGACTGGACAAATATTCGTTCAAGCATGTATACGCTAAAAACTCCTGTATCCCTTACTTCAACAATGAATTATGGGGGAGATTTCTTTTCTGTTGTAAACGGGCTTTCATATTCACCTGTATATCAGAAACACCCTTATGCTTCTTCAGATTCAACTACAGGTTATACACAGACTCAGCTTAATAATCTTGTTCTTGCAGATTATAAAGCCGAAAAACAAGATCTTCTGAATACAAATACCATCACTTTAAAACCATTTTTGTATACAGGCATTTTTAAGGATTCAAGTATTTCCTGGAATTCAACAATTAAACTTTATAGACGTGAATTTATTGGTGATGTAGATAATCCTCAGTGGGATAATCTGGGACTGGACTGGAGTAATAAGGAATGTATTACCGTAAATAGTTTAACAGCTCTTATTTCTGCAAAAGAACTTAGTGATAAAATCAGTCAGAGTTTAACCCTTACAGCAATTATGCCTCCTTTAACAAGTCAGTATACTGCGGCTCTTTCTTTATCATTCCCTTATGTAACAGCCAGTCTGAGTACAGGTATACAAAAGGTAGAAGCAACAAGTGAAGCAGCTCAAACCTGGACAAAAAATCCTTTAGCTCAGGCAGTAACTGTTTCAATTCCAATTTTTAATAAGACTTTGAGTTTTTCAGAAAGTTATAACTATAATCTGGAGGACAATTATTCTGATAGCCTCAAGTTTGCCGCTTCCTGGAATGGACTTTCTCTGGCTTATGTAATGTCTTATACCTATGGATATAATTTTTCTAAGTCAAGCGGATGGACAAGCCGGGATTCAAAGGAATTTCTGCCATATTCATTAACATTTTCTTATACATCACCATCCAAGACCTTTTACCGCTGGTTTAACAGAATCTCTATTTCTCCTGGTTTAAGTACCAGCCTTGTTGCAGATTTAATTCGTCCTACAAATTCATATCTGCTTTTTACGCCTTCACTTACTTTAAAAGTTACAGATTTTATGTCGCTTACTTTCTCTTCAACTTCCAGAAACTCTGTTTTGTACTGGTATTTCCATAATGAAACTGGTGATTTGTACAGCGAATGGGGTGGTTTCCCTGGAAATGTGGTAAAAGATCTTATAGATTCCTTCAGATTTGATAAACAGTCTTTGCGTGAAGCTTCCGGTTTTAAACTCAAATCTTTGAATATGACTTTAACTCATGACCTGCACGACTGGATGTTTAATTTTACCCTTAAGATTGAACCAAGAGTTGTTGTAGAAAATGGAACTAAGGTTTATGATTTCAGTCCTTATGTAACTATTGGTGTAACCTGGAATCCAATGGAAAGCTTTAAAACTTCTATTGTTGATAAATACGGTGAATGGTATGTTGAATAAGAATAGAGAGAGTATTTGTAAAATTTTATTTTTCCTTTATAATTTAAGTATAATTTATGAATGAATATACAATTGTAGTTCCAGATAATGATGTGCTTGCCTGTCTGTGTGGAACCAATGATAAAAATTTACAGCTCATAGAAGAACATCTGGGAGTTCCTGTCTTTACCAGAGGGAATGAACTTTCTGTAGAAAATAATAATCCCGAAATATGTCAGAAATTTCAATTTATTGTAGATCGTGTGATAGATGAAGTTATGTCTGGCGAAAAAAATACAGAAGATATAATTCATACTGTCCTTAATACAAAAAAGCCTGTAAACGCGGATGAAATGGTAATCATGGTGCCTGGGGCTTTAAGACGGGTTTATCCAAGAACTCAAAGACAGGCTGAATACATAAATCTCTTACAGACAAAAGATATGGTATTTTGTACAGGTTCTGCCGGAAGTGGAAAAACCTATCTGGCCGTTGCAGAAGCTTTAAGATTAATCCTTACTCACAAAAAAAATAAACTTATAATTACAAGACCTGTTGTTGAAGCGGGAGAAAGTCTTGGATATCTGCCGGGAGCTCTGGAAGATAAAATAGATCCTTATTTAAGACCTCTTCGTGATGCAATGGAATATATTCTGCCTGTTGAATCTGTAAAAAGACTTTTTGAAGCAGGTGTGATAGAAGTAGCACCTCTTGCTTATATGAGAGGCCGTACTTTAAATAATGCCGTTGTAATTTTAGATGAAGCTCAGAATGCAACCCATGAGCAGATAAAAATGTTCCTTACCCGAATGGGAGAAAATTCTAAAATTTTTGTAACAGGCGATCCTTCCCAGGTAGATTTACCTAAGAAAACTTCGTCAGGGTTAATGCATTCAATTAATATTTTGTATAAGATAGATGATATAGGTTTTATGGAACTTACAGCAGAAGATGTTGTAAGAAATCAACTGGTTAGAAAAATAGTAAAGGCATATGAACATGAAAAAGAATGATGATAAATCAAACATTGTATCTACTTTATTTAGTGCAATGGGAACTTACATTAAACAGAAATATCCTTTTTTAATTTTGTTTTTTACAGGACTTCTGCTTGTTTCAGCTTTGAACTTTGTAAAAATTTCAACAGTTCAGAGTGTTGCAAATTTTCAGATTGAAGATTTTGAAATAGATCAGATTTCCGACAGAACAATCATTGCAGACAGGAATCTTGCTCCTGATGATGTAAATCCTCTTGCAATTGTTAAGGGTGAAAAAATCATTAAAAAAGGTTTCCCAATTACAGAAGAAGCTTATTCAAAATTAAAAAAGATGGCTGCTTCTCCTTTGTATATTGATTACAGGGCTTTCGCAAACAATGAATTATATCTGGTTTTGCTTGCCATAATGTGGTATCTGCTTTTTTCATTCATTCCTTTTGGAAGAAAAATTCAGGTAAAGGAACCTTTGCTGCATGTCATCCTTTTTATAATCGAATATTCTGTGACAGCTTTTTGTGCAAAGTTTTCTTTCTTTTCTGATCCTTACAGGATTTGTATTGTAATTCCAACTGCCATTTCCATTATGCTGGTGACAGTTCTTTTTGGAAATATTTCTGCAGTCCTTTTGTCAGTTATTTTATCTCTTGGGGTTTTAAATGCGGCTAACTGGCAGCTTTCAACTTTCCTTTTTACACTTTCAGTTTCTTTGTGTTCATCTGCAATTGTTCGCAAAATTGAACGTCGTCTGGATCTGGTTGTTGCGGGGCTTTTAGTTGCTCTGTTCGAAGTTGTATTTATACTTTTGCTTCATGTTATTTTTAATGAAACCTTTACAGAATTACTTCCTTTGATTTTAGGAATTGTGATTAATGGCTTTATTTCAGGAATTTTGACTCTTGGACTTTTAACTCCTCTTGAAATAATTATGAATACCGCTTCAGTCTTCCGTCTTATGGATTTGAGTGATAATAATGTTCCAATTTTTAAGCAGATGCAGATTCAGGCAAACGGAACATATAATCATTCTATGATGGTTGCTCAACTTGCAGAAAGTGCCTGTCGTGAAATTGGTGCAAATTCAATTCTTGCGAGAGTAGGCGGTTACTATCACGATATTGGAAAAATAGATCAGAGTGAATATTTTGTTGAAAATCAGCAAAACATGGAAAATAAGCATAGTGATTTAAACCCGACACTTTCTGCATCAGTCATTAAAAGTCATGTAAAGAAGGGTGTTGAAAAAGCCCATCAGCTTAGACTTCCTCAGGCTGTGATTGATATTATTGCCGAACACCACGGAAACAGTGTCATCACTTATTTTTATAATGCCGCAAAAGAAAAAGATCCAAGTCTTACTCCTGAAGATTTTGCTTATCCTGGAAATCCTCCAAAATCCCGCGAATCTGGTGTTGTAATGCTTGCAGATACTGTTGAAGCTGCCTGTCATACTCTGGATAATCCAACTTCTCAGCGTCTTGAAAAATTTATTTCTACTTTGATAAATGCAAAAATGGATACAGGCCAGCTTGATAATTCAGAACTTACTTTCAAAGATATTGCAAAAATCAAAGAATCATTTGTAAATCTTTTGACTGGATACTATCACAACCGAATTAAGTATCAGAATCAGGTTGACCCTGATGAAAAGGATAAAGAAAAAGATAAGGCGGATAATAATGAATAGAATTTCAGTAATAATGCAGGAGGGGGTAGAAGAACCTTCCTGGTTTGCAAATATTGAACCTTTCGTAAAAAAGGCCATGGAAGCCCTGAATTTTGACAGGGAAGAAGTTTCTATTCTTTTTTGTAATGATACTTATATGCAGGAACTGAATTCTACTTACCGGAAAATCGATTCCACCACCGATGTTTTATCCTTTGAAGATGGGGATGAATACGAAGATGAAGAAGGTAAGTGGAAATATATTGGCGATATTGCCATCAGTTTAGATACTTTATCTGTAAATGCTCAGTATTTTGACGAAAATAATAATAGTGAACTCAAAAGACTTCTTGTACATGGTCTTTTACATTTGAACGGAATGGATCATGGTGAAGAACATATTGAAAAAGGCAAGGCTCCAGTTTGTCAGATGCTGGTTCTTCAGGAAAAAATTTTAGAGTCTTTGAAGGATGAAAAAATAGTATTATGAGTTTTTTTAAGCGAAAAAAGAAGAATACTGCGGAACAGGAAGCTGAAATAATTAAGCAGGAAATTCTGAATGAAGAAAAAAAAGATATGATTCAGGGGGTGGAAGATCTTTCAAAAACCGCTGTAAAAGAGGTTATGATTCCCCGAATTGATGTTGATTTTATTTCTTCAGATACACCACAGGAAGAACTTTTTTCAAAAATTGTAGCAAGCGGTCATTCACGTTTTCCTTTATACACAGAATCAATTGATAATGTTATTGGAGTTCTGTATGTAAAAGATATTATCAAATGTCTTGCTGAAAAAAAGCCAATTAATTTACAACAGCTTGCAAGAAAGGCTTATTTTGTACCTGAAAGTAAACGTATTGATTCTTTGTTGAGGGAATTCAAAAGACATCATCTTCATATAGCAATTGCAATTGATGAGTATGGCGGAATGTCTGGAATTGTCACAATGGAAGACATCATCGAAGAAATTGTTGGTGATATTCAGGATGAATTTGATAAAGAGCAGGAAGATATTCTGACAGTGAGTGAAAATGTCTGGCTTTGTGATGCCCGCGTTGATCTGGATGATTTGAACGAAGCTCTGGATGCCTCTTTCCCAAATGAAGATTTTGACAGTCTTGGTGGATTTGTTTTTGATCTTTTTGGAAAGGTTCCTGTAAAATATGAAAAAGCAACCTGGAATAACTATGACTTTATTGTTCAGGATATGGAAGGTCATAGAATAAATATTGTAAAAGTAATAAAAAACGTTGATAATAAAGAAGATGATGAATAAAAAAATAAAACAGGCTCTTGCAATATCCTTTTTTATCTCTTTTTCAGCTTTAAGTTTTTCACTTTTTTCTGCAGAAAAGAAAAATGCTGTAAAACTTTATAATCAGGCTATGGAATTGCAGGCAGATGATAACTGGTATGATGCTTCTCAGTATTATGTAGAAGTTGTAAATCTTAATCCTGCTTTTAGTGATGCCTGGTTTCACCTTTCTGAATGCTGCTATCATCTTGGCGAATTTGATTTAGCCTTACAGTATCTTGAAAATGCAGAAAAATACGAAAAAAATAATTCAAAAATCCAGAACCTCAAAGGAATGATTCTTCTTGCTTTGGGAAATACTGAAGATGCAAGAAAAATTTTTAATGATATTCTAAAAAAATATCCTAATGATATTGATGCTCATTTTGGTTTAGCAGAAATTGAACTTTTTGACGGAAAGTTTTCCGGAGCAGAAAATCAGTATATCGAAGCATTAAAAAGACAAAACTCCAACAGAAGGGCTTTGCTTTCTCTGGCATTGGTTTGTGCAGAAACTCAGCGTTATAAAGAGGCAGAAAGATATCTTCAGCAGGCAATTCAGTTCTATTCTGGAGAAGCGGAAGTTCATTATCTTGCTGCAATCATTTATCTGATGCAGTCAAACTACAAATATGCAGAACAGCATGCAAGAATTGCGGTAGAACTTAGAGGAGATTATGAACAGGCCTACGAACTTCTGGCAACAATCCTCTATTCTCAAAACAGATATTCTGAAGTAATTGATTTATGCGATTTTCTTATTGGTAAAAACAGAAATAATTCTTCTGCCTGGTATTTAAAAGGTGTATCTGAAAATAGCCTTGGAAGCGTTTCTGATGCTATTGAAACCTGGTCTACAGGATTAAACATCCAGCCTCAGGATGAACTTATGAGAATGATGCTGGAACTTACTATAAAAGATTCTCTGCCTCTGGATGATTCCCGTAGAAAGGAATGGGCAAATTACCATGTAATGAATGCCCGTCAGTATGATACCCGTTATGATAAAATGGGCTCTACTTATGAATATCAGAGAGCTTTGATGATAGATCCTTCAAATCTTGAAGCCCGTCTTGCTTATGCAAATATTCTTGAAATGAATGGAATGCATGAACTTTATCTGACTCAGCTTAATTTTATAAAAGAAAATTCAGAGAAAGAACTTTCTTCATCATTAAAAGACACAATTGAAGCTTATGATTCACTTCTGGAAAAAACTCTTGCAAAAAAATGGAAAGTAGATCCTTTCTATCTGGATAAAATTCGCTGGAATATTGCAGTTTTCTATACAGATACAACTTCAAGTTTTAATCATGCAGATTCAGAACGTTTGATAGCCCAGGCTTGTGCTGATGTTTTTTCTGGAGTTGCAATTACGTCTGTAAAAACTCAGGTTACACCAGTTTCTGGTTATGCTGAAGCTTTTAAGAATGCCCGTGCAAATAATTTTGATTATTTTGTAATTGTTTCTTTGAGTGAAGGACTTGATGATTTAACTTTGACTTCAAAAATGTATTCTGGAAGAACTGGAACTGTAACTTCAGAAGAAAAGTTTTATGCAACAGGAAATAACAGACTTTCTTCAGTTTTAAGAAGATTCAGAAATTCCGTACTGGAAAAACTAACAATTCGAGGAAAGATTCTTAACCGTAATGGAAAAACTGTTTTAATCGATCTTGGAAAATCAGAAAATATTGTTAAGGATGCCGAGTTTAAGATTATTCGTAAGGGTGGTCTTAAAACTGCCGACAGCGGAACAGGCCTTTTTTATAAAGACAGTGATTTAACAGGAACTCTGGTTGTAACAGAAGCTGGTGAAGAAGTTTCTGAATGTAATATTACAAATCATGGTTTTTATGACCGTATTAATATTGATGATGAAGTTTTACTTGTAAAAATGCCTGAAAAATCTGGGGAAACTGGAATGGATACAGTTCCAAATGCAGATGAAGAAGGAAATCAGGTTGTTAACACTGATGTAAAAGGCGATGAACTTGTAAAAGAAATCAAAAGAGCGGTGGAAAGACCTGCAATTCTCGAAATCTTAAGAAATATTTACTAATCTGGATGATTAAAGTTTATTCAAAGCGGAATCAAGCCATTTTTTTGCCTGAACAGGATAAATCTGCTTAATTTTTACAAAAGTTTTTACGGCAGCTTCGTAATCTCCAGAAAGATATTCTGCTTCTCCAATGTAAAAATAAGCCCTGTTTCTGGTGTTTTCATTTATGTTGGTTCCAACCAGTTTATTCAGCTGAGAAAGAGCTTCTTTATATTTTCTCTGAACAAAAGTTGTTTTTAATATTTCAAATAAAAGATAATCATCACCGGCGTCTGGCGAAATCATATCTTCTTCAAAAATATATGGTTTTAAAGCCTGGTCGGTATTATTTGAAAGTGCCAGAAGAGCCTGAGCAGACGCAAGGCTTTCATCAGAAATCAAATCTTCTTTATTAGTTATATCTTCAAAATCAACAAAAGGAAGGGGAGTTTCTCTTAAAGTTCCATCCGGATATATTTTTTCGGCTTCAGTTTTTTTCTTCTGGCTTGGCTGTGCCTTTGGAATAAGATGTACACCACTTACTGTTGAATTGAAAGACAGGAGAATTAAATCATAAGGTTTATCAGTTACTGCAACAACTGCGTAAAAGTAATCATTAAAATCTGTGACTGTATCTGTATAGCCGGTGTAGGAAGCATCAATTTCTGCAATTGGTTTAAGTTTTTCAATCTGAGCGTATGAAGAAATCTGTTTGAGACTGCGGTAAACTCTGAGTTTTGTTATTTTTTTGTCAGGTTTTGAAGGCAAACTCCAGATAATGTTAATTTTTGTACCTTTTCCAGCCTGGGCTTTAATGTCTTTTACAAGAGGTTGTTCTGCAAAAAGAAAAGAGGAGATGAGAAGTGACAAAAAAATAGCTATGTGTTTCTTCATAATAGTTAATAATATAGTTAGAATTGCAGAAAATCAAGATTGTTGATATTCTAGACTCATGTTAGAAGAAATTAAATTACCAATTGAACAGTTACGCGAAGATATTATGAATGTCTGGGGGCGTCTTTGACTCGGACGCAATTGAAAAATCAATCAAAGAAAAAGAAAAACTAACAGAAGTTCCAGGTTTCTGGGATGATCATGAAAGTGCTGAAAAAGTAATGGCACAAATCCGAAAACTTAAGAATCGTGTTGAACCTTGGAAAAAACTGATTGCAGATATGGACGACCTGGAAGCAATGTATGAACTTGCTGGTGAATCTGGAGAAGAAAGTGATGAAGCCGAAGTTCGTTCAATGTATGATGCTGCAAAAAAACAGTTTGAAAAATTAAATATTTTAAATCTTTTGAGTGGCGAAGTAGACCAGAATGATGCCTTTTTGACGATTCATGCGGGGGCAGGTGGAACTGAAGCCTGTGACTGGGCTTTTATGCTTAGCCGTATGTATTTACGCTGGGCAGAACGTCACGGATATAAAACAGAAGTAATGGATGAACTTGAAGCTGAAGGTGGTATAAAATCAGTAACCATTCAGATTTCCGGTGATTTTGTATATGGATATTTAAAAGGGGAAGGTGGAATTCACCGCCTTGTAAGAATTTCTCCTTTTGATGCCAATGCAAGACGTCATACAAGTTTTGCTTCGGTTTATGTTTATCCGGTTCTGGATGATACAATCGAAGTTGAAATTAAACCTGAAGATTTAAGAGTTGATACTTACCGTGCAGGTGGAAAGGGCGGTCAGCATGTAAATAAAACTGACTCTGCTGTTCGTTTTACCCACCTTCCAACAGGAATTGTTGTTGCCTGTCAGACTGAACGAAGCCAGATTTTTAACCGTCAGGCTTGTATGAGCATGTTAAAGGCAAGACTTTACGAATATTACAGAGAACAGAAAGAAAAGGAAAACTCAAAATTTGCTGCTGAAAAAAAGGATATTTCTTTTGGTAGTCAGATTCGTTCTTATGTTTTCTGTCCATACACCATGGTAAAAGACCATCGTACAAAGTTTTCTGTTGGAAACATTCAGGGAGTAATGGATGGTGATCTTGATGATTTTATGAATGCATATCTGATTGCCAAGTGGAAAGGTCTTCCTATGGATGGCTCTGGAGACGATGAGGAAGAATAGTCGTTTTATAAAACTCTGTTTTTTTACATTCTTAATTTTTTTCGCAGCAGTTCGTCTTTATTCGGCAGATACAAACTCTAACTGGGTTATTGCATCTCAGGAGTTTTCTTATTCCCAGGGACAGGAATCCAATTCTTTAACTCAGGAAATTGGAAAAATGCTTCCTGTTTTGATTCTGGAGAAAATCAGTAAAAATCTGGAAAGAAATGTTCTGCCTGATGAACGCTTCGAAAGAACCCGCTATTCTTTA
>CAMPAL010000063.1 GCA_946631855.1 uncultured Treponema sp.
GGATACACCTTTTGTTTACATTGCCCGCAAAATTGTAAAAAAAGAAGAAATTAAAGCTTAGTTTCAAAATGATATAAACAGCAGAAACTTAATCTTTTGCTAAAGGTTCTGCTGTTCTTTCCATTTTTTCCATTTCAGAAAGAGCTTCTTCAAAACCTGTTAGAGCTGCAAATGGCAGAAAGATTTTTGCCCGCTGTGAAAGAGGCATTCGGTTTGGAAGTGAATCATAATTCCAGTCATAATCCAGAATATCATCATAATTTTTTTCTGATTTCATGCCTTATGCCCTCCAATTTGTGAATTCCTGTCCTTTGTAGTTGCACCTTCCTGCAAATCCATCCCCTTCAAAATTGCATTTTTTCCAAATTTTTTGATTATCTTCAAACGGGTTTTCTGCAGGCTATCCTCTTTTTCCTGATTCAAGCCTGATTTTTCATCTTCTACTTCATCAAAAAGAAGGGGCTGACGTTCTGTAACAGGTTTTATATTATTTGCAATTATGTTCACACGGCGGATAAGCCAGGCAGGATTTACACATTCTTCAAACAATGTTGAAAAAGCTTCTGTAATCAATTTAGAAGAATTAGTTTCTGCAGCAAAAGAAAAACTTCCGTGAGCAGGCTTTGGAATTTCCCGACCATAATAATCTTTTACCACTTCCCCATCAAAATTTTTCAGATTTAAACTTTCCACATCATAACCCACCTGCAGAGTTACAGAAGAAGCAAGCATTTTCTTTTTGAATAAATCCAGGGCTAACAATTCCGCCATCTCTTTTACAATAATTCTGCCTTTTTCAAAAGAATATGGTTCATGAAGTACCTGACCACTGCCAAGACTTTTTGCTTCAGATTTGTAGGATTTTATATCCTTCATTGTAACAGGCTCAATTCCCCAGGCGTGGTCTATCAAAATTTCAGCATCAATTCCAAACTCTTTATAAAGAATCTCTGGATTTTTCAGGGACATTCTGGCAATATCACCCATTGTATGAATAAAGTGTTTTTCCAGCCGTCTTGCAGTGGCCTTCCCCACCCTCCAAAAATCTGTTATAGGCTGATGGGTCCACAGTTCTTTTCTGTAAGAAGGCACGTCAATTTCGGCAATACGAACTCCGTCTTCATCTGCGGGAATGTGTTTTGCAACTATATCCATGGCAGCCTTACACAAAAAAAGATTGGGAGCAATTCCCGCTGTAGCAGTAATCCCTGTTTCTTTTAACACTTCGCGAATTACTTTTACCGCCAGCTGATGTGCATTTAATTTATAATAAGAAAGATAAGTTGTAACATCTATAAAAACTTCATCAATTGAATAAACGTGTATATCTTCAGGAGCAAAATATCTTAGATAAATATTATAAATTCTGGTGGAGTACTGAATGTAAAGAGACATTCTTGGAACTGCAACAATATAGTCCAGCTCTTTTCCAGTCTGCCTTTTAATTTCCCGGGCCTTTGCTTCAACTTCAAAAAGCCTGCTTCTTCCACTCAGGCCATAGGCCTTAAGGGCAGGAGTAACCGCAAGACAAATTGTTTTACTTGTACGACTTTTATCTGCAACTACAAGTTTTGTTGTAAGCGGATCAAGCAGGCGTTCCCTGCATTCAACTGAGGCATAAAAGGATTTTAAATCGATGGCAAGGTAAGTTCTATTTTCCATTTTAGAACTTCAAAGTTCCAACAACTGTAGAATTATCATCATCATCTGATTTTGATTTTTTCGAAGCATTTCTTGGACTCTGACTGTCTAATTCTTCCAGATAGGCAGCTTTTTCTGCTTTATTCAGCAGGCCTGATTTTTTTTCAGCTTTTACTTTTGGAGATGTAAGAAAGGCAAACAAACTGCCACAAAGTCCACCAGCTACACAGACTATTGTACCAAGAAGATTTCCTGTAGATTTATCCAGAATTCCATAGGCAATATAAAGAGCAAAAATCATTATGAAGCTCAAAGGAATTTTCTTTTTCGAAAATGACATGAAAGAGTTAAGAAAAATCATCATAAAAACAAGAGAGGTACAGCCTTTTAAACTTTGAGGACAAAATGCAGCATTCAAAACACCTGAAAAAAGAATAGAAACACCCATCATAATTCCAATTACAAGGGAGCCATATCTTTCTTCCATTGCAGGTCCAAGCAGCAAAACAAAAAGAAGATTTGCCAGAAGAGCGGTCCAGTTTACGGCACTGAAGGCATAAAGAATCAGGCGGAAAAAAGATACCGGTTGGGAAACTACAAAAGGCAGACTTCCTGTCTGGCAGGTAGGAGAAAGCAGGATTTTTTGAGCAAGACTTCCTTTAAAAGCAAGACTGTCCAGGAGGTACAAAATAAGTGATATAAGTGCAAATGTGAGAGTCACAGGAGCATCCATCGCAAACTTCAAATTAATTTTAAACTTCTTTTTAGCCATACTTTAATTATCGAAAAATAAACATTTATTATCAAGCAAATGATTCATTTTTATTCATTATTAGGAAAAATTATGTTATATTTTACAATATGAGTAATACGAGTAGTCAGTCTGAAGAAAAGAGTTCCGGCTTTGCAGAAGAAACTCCTGTTGAATTACCTCCAGAATCTAAAGTAATTTTTTATAATGATGATTTCACCACAATGGAATTTGTAACAGAGGTTCTGGTTTCAATTTTCAACAAATCTCATGAAGAAGCTGAAGCACTCATGATGGAAGTTCATACAAATGGCTCTGCAGTTGTTGGCACCTATACCTACGACATTGCAATCTCTCGTAAAAGACTCACAATATCAATAGCAAGGAAAAACGGTTTTCCATTAAGGGTAGAAATTGAGTAATACATATATTCCACACAATGCAACAAAACAAATAAAAGTCTCTCCAGAACTGAACCGCATTTTAACGGAATCGTTACAATCTGCAAAAGGATATAATCACCAGTTTTTCACCCCTGAACATGTTCTTGCAACAGCAATAAAAGATGAATTTGTAGAAAAAATTCTTGCTCAAAGTGGTTCTGACACAAAAGAACTTAAAGCTGATATAGAAAACTATCTTAATACAAAATTACCTGTTATTTCAGAACAGGCTAATCCTGAATTTATAAAAGGGCCGATTGAATCTACCGCTTTTCAGGATATGCTGAACCGTGCCATTATTAACTGTCTCAGTTCTGAAAATGATATTCTGGATATTACAGATGTTCTGGTTTCTCTTCTGGACTCCAGCCGCACTTATTCTTCCTACTACATGAAAACAAGCGGTATTAGCCGTCTGAAACTTCTTGAAAACATCACAAAAATAAGACCTGCAAAAAAGAATCCTAATGCAGCTCAGCAAAATCCAAATGCAAATCCTGAAAATCCTGGAATTTCTCAAAACAATGCAGGTGGGCTTAATCGTTTTACTGTAAACATGACAGAAAAAGCCCGACATGGAGATTATGATACTTTAGTTGGCCGTGAAGAAGAAATAGAAAGAACAATTCAGATTCTCTGCCGCAGAACAAAAAATAATCCTCTTTATGTTGGAGATGCAGGCGTCGGAAAAACTTCCATCACCCAGGGGCTGGCTCAAAGAATTGTAGCAGGCAAAGTTCCTGATCTTTTAAAAGACTACACAATCTACTCTCTGGACATGGGACTTTTACTGGCAGGCTCAAAATTCCGCGGAGACTTTGAAGAAAGACTGCACAGCGTGATAGATGAACTTAAAACAAAGCAAAAAGCAATTTTGTTCATAGATGAAATTCATATGATTATGGGAGCAGGAACAAATGGTTCTTCCCAGATGGATGCAGCAAATCTTTTAAAACCAGTTCTTTCAAGTGGTGAAGTTAAGTTTATTGGTTCCACCACCTACGAAGAATATTCTAAGAACTTTGAAAAAGACAGGGCTCTTGCACGCCGTTTCCAGAAAATAGATGTTCTTGAACCAAGCTCAGCCGAAGCTGTAAAGATTTTGAAAGGCCTTCTCCCAGTTTACGAAAAACATCACCATGTAAAATTTGAAGAAGGTGCCGTTGAAGAAGCCGTAAAACTTTCTGTTCAGTATCTTCCAGACCGTCGTCTTCCAGATAAGGCAATTGATATTATTGATGAAGCCGGCTCTTACGAACACATTCTGAAATGCGGTGGATTTACAGGACACGCTTCAAAAGTAAACAATAAAGACCTGGTACCAAACACACGTTCACCAAAAACACTGGCTCACATCAGTCCGGAAACAATAAGACTGGTTACTGCAAAAATTGCGAAAATCCCTCTTGATAGTGTAAAAGGCAATGAGAAATCAACCTTAAAAAATATTGATGATATTCTTAAAAAAGACATTTTTGGACAGGATAAAGCTGTTGCAGCCTTGTCTAAAGCAGTAAAACGTTCCCGTGCAGGTTTCAGAAATCCTGATAAACCAGAAGCCAGCTTCCTTTTTGTTGGACCTACAGGCTGTGGAAAAACAGAACTTGCAAAATCACTTGCAAAACTTCTAAATGAACCTCTGCTTCGTTATGATATGTCTGAATATCAGGAAAAACATACTGTAAGCCGTCTGGTTGGTTCTCCACCAGGATACGTTGGTTTTGAAGAAGGCGGACAGCTTGTTAAGGATATTAGAAAAAATCCTCACAGTGTAGTTCTTTTTGATGAAATTGAAAAAGCTCATTCCGATATCTACAACGTTCTTTTGCAGGTTATGGATTACGGCCAGTTGACTGATAATCAGGGACGCAAGGCAGATTTTCGTTCCTGCATCATCATTCTTACAAGTAACGCCGGTGCAAGAGATTTGGAAAAAGCAGGCATAGGATTTGGAACAGAAGCCGGAGAAAATCTTGAAGCCTCTCTGAACGAAGCTGTAAGTAAAGAATTCCCTCCAGAATTCCGCAATCGTCTGGATTCAGTTATTCCATTCAACTTCCTGGATATCGAAGTTGCAAAACTTGTTTGTAAAAAAGAAATTGCAAAACTTTCAGAACGAATGCTGGAAAAAGATGTCAAACTTTCTGTTTCAGCAAAAGCTCTTACTGCAATAACAAATAAAGGCTACTCAAAAGAGTTTGGTGCCAGAAATATCGCCCGAACCGTTGAAGAAGAGATTGCTAATCAGCTGGTTGATGAAGTACTTTTTGGTTCGCTCGAAAAAGGCGGAAAAGTTTCTGTTGACTACAAGAAAGACCAGCTCACCTTTACTTATGGAAAATAAACTTATATGAATAAAACTGATTTTTTCAAAAAACTTTATGAACTTTATGGACCTGTCACCCGTGCCAGAAACACTTTCCTTTACACCAAAAAAGGAGTTCGTCTTACAGACTGTTATCAGGAAAATGGAAGGGCAATCTTAGGCTGGGAAGGAGGTTCAGCTTTTACTCATTTTAAGAATGTTCTTTCAAGAGGACAAACCGGTTCTTTCATAACAGAAGATCATTCTAGACTTAAAAAAGCGGTTTCAGAATTACTGGCATCTCCGCGTAACATTTTCTTTTTTTCAGGAAAGATGGATGCCCTAAAAGCAGGACTTTCCCTTGCTCCAGAAAAAACTGCAAGCTATCACCCATGGTCTCCAAACCAGACAAATTGGGATACAGTTGATGCTGTAGTGATTGCACCTCCCCTTCCATGGACAGACTGCGTTTACATTCTCGCTGTAAAAGAAAATATTTCTGCCGGTGAAAAATTTTCCGGCCAGATAGATTTGCCTTTTGCCCTGCAGACAGGAATTACAAGAGCAATTTACAACCTTATTCAGGCCCTTCAGGAAAGAGAAGAAAAAGACTGGTTTATTTATGATACAGTCCTTACAAAATACTTTGAAAGAAAAGGACCTTATCTCTATGCTAAAGTTCCAGAAGAAAAATATGATGATTTTCTGCTTCACTGTCTGAATCTGGGACTTGTTTTTAATCCAGACTATAAAGAAGCTTCAATTGTTCCATTTGGAGCAGACAAGGGTGTCTTTACAAAATTAAAAAACTCACCTTTTAATTATTAAAGGTCGAAAATGTTATTATGGATCCTAAAATTATATTATTTATAATTAAACTTATTCTTGGTGGAATTGTAGCTTTTTTAGCAATTCTCCTTATGTCTAAAACCCGCGACGGAGCATGGATGGCTATGGTTGGAGGATTCATTCTCCAGTATGCAGTCCTTGTTTACGACTTACTGACAGATCTTGGAGTTTTAACAAGTTTTGGTCCTCTGATTCTGGGCATTCCTCTATCAACCATTTTGTGCGTACTGCTTCCATCACTATGTTTTATACTCGCCTTTATTCTAATGCTTTGTAAAAAACAATAAGTTCAAGAGGATTTTTATGACAATTATTGATGAATACTGGGAAAAATTTATTAAAGACACTGGCAGAAGTCCCGATGACCGTTGTGCAGGCGACTTGAATTTTGAAGCCAGCGGATTTGTAAACGATGAACTGATTTCTCTGGTTTTGAACGAAAAAAAGACAGCATTTTTTACACCCTGGTCAACCTACACCATCGATCAGGAACCACTCCCTATATCTGGAGAGCTTTATGTAGTTCTGGACCGAAGTGACACACCCCGCTGTATAATTGAAATTGAATCTGTAAGCATCATTCCTTTTAACGAAGTTACCTGGGGAATGGCACAGCAGGAAGGTGAAGACGAAGATTTAGGTCAATGGCGAGAAAAGAAAGAAGAGTTTCTGGAAGAAGAAGGTCATATTGTAGGTTTTGATTTTACTCCAGATATCAAACTTGTATTTCAAACTTTTAAAGTGATTTACCGTTAAATCAGGTTATAATAAATAAAACATTACCATAGGAGAAAAAAATGGGAAACACAAGAAAATCAATTGGTACACTTGTTCTCCAGATTGCATTAGGTCTGCTTTTTATTGTTGGCGGAATCTGGACAATTCAGGGAGCAAGAGGTGATGAACTGGCAGCTGCCTTCTATTCTATTTTTGATAATGACATTGCAAAAGTAATAAGCATTGTTTTTGCTATCATTGAAATGGTTGCAGGAGTTTTCTTAATTTTGCGTTTATTTCTTAACATTAACACAAAACTTGATACTCTCCTCCTCCTCATCATTATGATTGTATGGATAGTAGCAATTATCCTTATGGACTTCCTTGGTTCAGACGGACTTCTTAAAAACTTAGATGATGGCTTCTTAGGCTGGGTAAACCGCTTTGCAAGACACCTCTTAGTATTTGGTGCAGTTCTTAAAGTAAAGGATTTATCATAAATGAAAAAAATAACCTGTTCTGTACTAGTTGCATTCCTGCTTACATTTTTTGCAGCTGCTGAAGAAGATTTCTTTTCAAACACACTCGGACTTTCAACAGGCTTTCCTTTATACGGAAGTAATACTTTAAGTCAGGATGTAAATGAAATTTCTACAGACAAACGGGTTATTATTGGAGCTTTTTATAATTTTAATATCAACGTAATTAAGCAGATTTCTTTTTTTGCCGGCGCTGATATTCTTTGTGACTTTAACTGGAATGCCGATTACTACAAACATTTTTTACACACAGGCATTCCTGTTGGTCTCAAAATCTACCCGGGGCTCGCAGGTTTTTCTTTAGGTATGGCATATGAATTTGGTTTTAGAACTGATTTTATAAAATACCTTACAGGAGAACAAAAGGTTCTTCCAACAGCCTGGGGAAACGGTTTTAAATTTATGATTGAATACAATTTCGCTCATGACACAAAATACAAACACATGCCTACAATAGGCTGTTCCTGGAATTTTATGCCAAGAGGAAACTATTCTTTCGACAACATCTTAAGTTTTTATCTTGCAGGAAATTTCTAAAAAAGATTATTTCTTCATAAGATTTAAGAAGGACTGACAGTCTATCGGACGACTGTAATAATATCCCTGTAAATAATCACAACCCAACTCTATCAGTCTCTTACTCTGTTCTTCTGTTTCAACACCTTCTGCAACAATTTTCATTCCAAGAGACTTCATCATATCAATTGTGGCTTTAAGGGCAATATCTGCACGCTGAGTTTCAAAAGCCTTCCAGACGATTCCCTTATCAATTTTAATCATTTTGAAAGGCAAAGAAAGAATATAAGAAATGTTAGAATGTCCTGAACCATAATCATCAAGTGAAAGTTCAATTCCGTCATCTTCGAGATGTTTCATATTTTTAAGGAGGACTTCAGGACTGTTTATTGTAGAAGTTTCTGTTATTTCCAGGTTCAGATAGTTTGACGGAATATTATAATTGTTTCGAATCATAATAAGCTGTTTGTACATATCTTCCTGAATACACTGAACAACTGAAAGGTTGATATCAATTTTATGGATATTATAATCATTCAAATTAATTTTTGATAAAGTATCACAAACATTTGTAAATACAAACTTTCCAATATCAAAAATAGTTCCATTCTTTTCGGCAATAGGAATGAAATCTTCTGGAGAAACAAAATTACCTTCTTCATCACGCAGACGAATTAAGGCCTCTGCACCATCAAGTTTATTATCTTTTACAGAATAAAGAGGCTGAAAATATACTTCAAAACGATTATTCTTTAAGCCGTCATGAATTGCCTTTTCAAGATAAGATTTACTGTGAAGTTTTGATAAATCCATAGAAGTTGCAGAAAGAGATTTTGTCTTGAACTTTTTGTTTAAAGAAAAATAATCTATCAGATCAATAATTTCGTCGTAAGAAGAAACATCCTGGAAAGCAATAATTACACAAGTACGGAAAGTAAGATCCAGCTCCATTGAAGAAAAGCCCCAGCGCATATCAATCTGATTTTTGATATAGTCCATAGCCATTTCTGCATCAATCATCTTATTGTCTTTAATGACTAAAGCATAATTTCCGTAGCTGAATCTAAAAACAGAACAGTTCTTTTTGAACTTCTGATTCAAAGTATTAATAATGCAGGCTTCAAGATTTTCCTTTTCTTTTCGTCCCAGAGCTGATTCATAAAAAGAAACATCATCCATCACAATTGAAATAAGGGAAAACTTCTTTTTAATTGCAAAAAAATGATTAATAACCATCTGGAAGCCTTTAAAATTAAAGACTCCAAGGTCACTGTTGTAAATTGCATCCGGCTTTTGAATATAAAATGATAAAGTAAGACAGGTCATTGAAATGGCAAATGTAAGGAATCTTACATTAGGAATATTCTTCTGAGCCATTACAGTACAATTTATAGAAATAAGGATTGTTACAAAACGAATTAACTCGCCCCTGTCCATATTTTTTCTGTAAGTAATAACATTTACAAGACCAATAAGAGTGTAAAAATAAGAACAAACATAAAGTACACAGAATGAAAAATAAGAATTCACAATCCTGTTATTTTCTGCATCATAAAATGCCAGTGAAATTTTTGGGAAAGGAAGAAAAATTGAAACCCAGATAAATAATAAAGTGATAAATACAGGAAGAACCAGCAGTACTTTTACGAAAACTGAAACTTTAGAAAGACGATTTTGTGAATCACTTACAAGAGAATAGCCATACAGGGCAAAGAAAACTGGCAAATTAACCAAAAATGAATAATATAATCCGGTGAAAACAATTGCTGCCTTATAATTTTTTACAGACAAGGTCATCAGAAAGGCACAACGAACTATATCAAGTAAATTAGCAAAAAAGGCAATAAGAACATAGTCTAAGAAAGTATTATTCTTAAACACATTCATATGACGAAGTTTCCAGTTATATAATAAAACTTCCAGGAATACTATTGCCGCACAAATACAGTACTGAATTATAAATCTCACTTATTAAATCCTCTGATTTTTTGCATTAAAAAATTTTTTTGCATTTATAATTCTTAACTTTTTGTTATATTTATTTATTCTACTATAGAAGTTATATCTCCGCAATGTTTAAACACTTTTACTGCCCCATGCTCACGCAAAAAAGCCTCTCCTCTAAAGCCCCAGTCAACTCCAATCTCATCAATTCCGGCATTCTTTCCTGTAGCAACATCAACATCTGAATCACCAATGTAAAGGGCATTTTCCGGCAGGATTTTCTCTTCTCTTAAGATTTTTAAAACCCCATCTGGAGCAGGTTTTGGAGGAATGTCAAAAGCTCCTCCCGCAATAATATCAAACAATCCTGGAAAATATCGCTGACACAAAATTTCTGCTGCACTTTGAATTTTATTTGTATTTACAGCCACCCTGATGCCATGTTTTTTAAGTTCAGAAATGGCTTCGATAATTCCTTCATAAGGAGCAGTTTTTATTGCACAATGAGAATCATAATATTCGATATATTCAGAAAGAACTTTTTCAAAAGTTGATTTATCGGTATGTGGTGGAAGCGCTCTTTCTATCAGTTTTGGAATTCCATTACCAACCATATATTTAATTTCTTCTGTAGTGTGAACAGGAAATCCGTTTTTTTGAAGAATAACATTACAGGAATCGGCTAAATCGTCTATGGTATTTAAAATTGTGCCGTCAAGATCAAAAATCACAAGTTTGTATTTCATAGCATGAAGTATAATAAAAAGTCCTCTCGTTGAAAATACATTATAAAAATGCTAAAATCAGCCATTATGGATTTGATTAAGAAACTTGATGAGTGTGAGAGACGTTTTAAGGAAGTAAGTGAACTTGTAATGGATCCAAATCTTGTAAAAGATCCTAAAAAATACAAGGACACTATGCGCGAACATGGATATTTAACAGAAGTTTGTGCCCTTTATGATGAATACAAAAAAGTTTTATCAGGTATTCAGGACGCCAAAGAATTAATCACAAACGAAGACGATGTCGAAATGAAAGAAATGGCTCGTGAAGAACTTAAGGAACTTGAAGAAAAACAGCCAAAACTCGAAGAAGACATCAAACTCAAGTTAGTTCCTCCAGATCCTCTTGATGAAAAGAATATTATCCTGGAAATCCGTTCAGCCGCTGGTGGAGATGAAGCTTCACTTTTTGTACGCGATTTGTGGGAAATGTACTGCCACCTTGCAGACCGTAAGGGTTGGAAAACTGAAACTATGGAAGCCCAGGAAACAGAAGTTGGTGGATTCAACAAAATTGTAACTTCAATTTCTGGAAAATTTGTATATGGTACTCTGCGCTGGGAATCTGGAGTTCACCGCGTACAGCGTGTTCCTCAGACAGAATCTCAGGGTCGTTTACAGACTTCCACCGCCACAGTAGCAGTTTTGCCAGAAGCAGAAGAAACTGAAATCGAAATTAAACCAAATGACGTTCGTATTGATGTAATGCGTGCAGGCGGTCCTGGTGGACAGTGTGTAAATACAACCGACTCAGCCGTACGCCTTACCCATATTCCTACAGGTCTTGTTGTAATTCAGCAAGATGAAAAATCTCAGATTAAAAACAAAGAAAAAGCCTTCCGTGTATTGCGAGCCCGTCTTTTTGACCTGGAAGAAAGCAAAAAACAGGAAGAAAGAGCAGCTGCACGTTCAAGCATGGTTGGTTCAGGTGCCCGTTCAGAAAAGATTCGTACCTACAACTTCCCTCAGGATCGTGTAACAGACCACCGCATTAACTACAGTCAGCATAACCTTCCATCATTTATGATGGGTGATATGGATGATATGCTTGATGCCCTGAATGTTTACGCTAAGGAAGAGCAGCTAAACGATATCTCAAATTTGGAAAGTAACTAATAAGGGTGTATAATTTTTTATAATCATGTTATACGGCTACAAAATATTAGTTTACTGTACCTCAAAAGTACACGAATCAAAGTTTTGTGAATTTCTAACTACTCTTAACGAAGAACTTGTTCCTAACAACTGGCGGGTAATGGTTTTCTGTACAGAAACAGATTTATTCAACAAGGACAGAAACAACAAGGGTGAAGCAAATATCTTTGATTTAATAAATTATGATATTGCAGATGCCGTTTTATTTACCGAAGAAAAAATTCTTGATTCCGATATTAAAAACAAAATCATAGAAAATGCACAGCAAAGAAATCTTCCTGTTTTTGTTTATGAAGGCACTCGCCCAGACACTTACAATATCAAGTTTGATATGAAAAAGGGCTTTTATAAAGTCTGTCATCATATCATTAATCAGCATGGAATAAGAGATCTGCACTTTATGGCTGGTAGAAAATCTTTCTGGCAGTCGGAAGAAAGACTCGAAGTTTTCAAGCAAGTACTTAAAGAAAATAACATTCCTTTTGATGAATCAATGGTAAGCTATGGTGATTTCTGGGAATATCCTACTACAATAGCAACACAAAAACTTTTAGACAGCGGAAATATTCCAAAAGCAATTATCTGTGCAAATGATACAATGGCAATTACAGTAACAAATGTTCTTAAAAAGAATGGTTATCGTTGTCCGGAAGATATAATTGTAAGCGGATTCGACGGAATTGAAGAAATATTCTATTCAAATCCTAAAATTACCTCTGTGCTTTGTAACTATCAGACACTGGGAATTGGAATTGCAGATTTTATTGTCGAAGTTGATACAGTCCACACAAAACCTTATACACGGCTTATTGAAACATCTTTCATGCTTTCTGAATCCTGTGGATGTCAGCCTATAACACCTTCACAATCCCTTAATTTTATTTCAAATCTTTCTGAACGTTATAACGTCTTCCGTAATTCAGAAAGAAGTCTGAACAACATGTCTGTTTTAATTCATGACGCAAATTCTCTTGATGAAGTAAAATCTATTCTTAAGAGTGATCTTTTATATAACACCCGTTTCCTTGTAAAAACAGAATGCACAGATGAAAATCTGGATCCAAACTATTCCCATACAGATTCAACCTATGGTAATTCAATGTATGTTCTTTTGGATTCAGATACTAACCGTAAATTAAAATCAAATTTCATAAAAACCGAAGAACTTATTCCTTCAATGAAACATGTTCTCGATAAATATAAAAAGCCTCTTATTTTCATGGCCGTAAATAATATTGATATGCCAATTGGTTACCTCTGCTTCTGTTTTACAAATTATGATGTAAGAAATTTCTTAAGAATGAGTCAGATTTCCTTATGGCTTGGAAATGCAATTTATGGATACAGAAACGTAAAATTCCAGAAAGGACTCAAACAAAAAATTGAAGAAATATACAGCCATGATTCAATGACTGGTTTTTACAACAGAAACGGTTTTATCAAACTTTACGAAAGCCTGCTTATAGATCCTGCCGTTAAAAAAATTTCCATGGCAATGGCAGATTTGGACAACCTTAAATACATAAATGATAATTTCGGTCATTCAGAAGGAGACAATGCTATCACCATTGTTGCAAGAGCTTTGGAGAAGGCCCAGAAAAACGGCTACTACTGTCGTTACGGTGGTGATGAAATGCTTGCCATTTATCCTTTTGAAACAAAACCTGAAACCTTACAGGCCGAAGTAAATAAAAATCTTGAACAATACAACAACATTTCAGGAAAACCATACACAGTTTCTGCAAGTGTGGGAGTTTATAATTCTCCTAAAACAGACTTTGATGAATTATTTAAAAATGCAGATGCCCTTATGTATGCAGAAAAATTACTGAATAAAAATCGCCGGCAATAAATGACTCTTGGACAATTAAAAAAAGATTTTTCCGAAAAACTTAAAAACAAGTCTCCTTCTCCTCAGCTTGATATGGAAGTTTTGATTGAGCATTTTACAGGCCTTTCTAAAACCAGACAGTTATTAAACAGAGATTTAGAACTTTCCCCAGAAAATCAAAAACTTCTGGAAGATGCCCTTCAAAAAAGATTAACAGGCCTTCCCGTTGCCTACATTACAGGCCACAAAGAATTTTTTGGATATGATTTTCTTGTAAATCCAGGTGTCCTAATTCCAAAACCAGATACCGAGATTCTTGTTGAAAGAGCAATTGATTTAATCATTGGAAAAATGGAAGCAAGACCAGACTGTCTTTTGACAATCTGTGATATGTGTACAGGTTCAGGCTGTATAGGTCTTTCTGTTCTGAAAAGTCTTATTGAAGTATATAAAATTCCTTCAGGACA
>CAMPAL010000064.1 GCA_946631855.1 uncultured Treponema sp.
CCGTTACTCAAAATGTTAGATACAGAAAGAATCAAAAGAACGATATATGTTGGGAACAATTCTGGAAGTGTGATATGCCACATCTTCTGGAAACGTCCAGCTCCATCTACAGTTGCAGCTTCGTACAACTGCTGGTCAATTCCTGAAATAGCTGCGATATACATAATTGCAGACCATCCAAGTCCTTTCCAAGTTCCCCAAAGCCACATCTTAACCCAGATAAAGCTGTCGCCCATCAACATATTCTTACCTCTTTCCCAGAGGCCACTGTTGACCATCAAACTTGAAATGAATCCTTCTGTACCAAAAATACAGAAAGCAATTGCATAAACAAGTACCCAGGAAATAAAGTTTGGAATAGTTGTTAATGTCTGAATAATTTTCTTAGAAGTCTGGTTCTTAATTTCCGAAAGGAAGATTGCGAAAACCATTGGGAGCCAGCTTGTTGCAATACCAAGTCCACTCATTGCAAGTGTGTTTCTTAATACACGGATGATATCGTTACGAGTTGCGGCATTTTCGAATGGAGCTTTAAACCATTTCCAGCCAACCCAGGCATCCATAGAAAGTGTATCACCAGCATTGTAATCAAAGAAGGCATAACGCCATCCCCAAAGTGGAAGATAAGCAAAAATGAATACCAGAATAAGGAACGGAAGAATCATCAGGAAAAGCTGTAAAGGAGCTTCAATTGCTGGTTTTTCATCTTTTTCTGGAGCAGGAGTTTTAATAAATGAAATTACTGCACAAATACAAATTAAAGCAAGAAGAATACAGTACATTGGCACTGTTGAAGGTTCAAGCGGTTCAATACGATCTACATTTTCACTTGAAGTAATAAGATTATATGCATGAACAATTCCAAACATACTTACAAAAGAAAGAGCACTTCCTGCAAAAATGGAAATATGTGCATAGCGTTTTAGTTTATTGTTACCAACTGAGATACAAGAACCAACACCACAAGCAAGAATACCAAGACAAGCAAGTAAACTTGAGAAATATGCAATTCTCATTACAGATGAAGGAAGCCATCCGCGAACAAGAATACGTTCCATATTTCTTACATAAGTTCCATAAGAGAAACCAGATGTAAACAAAGAAACGTTACGGCTGATATTCAAAGAAATGCGTGCTGGGTTTGCACCTGGAATAAAAAGCAGAATAAACAAAAGAAGTGCCAGAAGACGGTATGTAACCTGGAAAGGAGTAGCTTTCAATTCAGATTTCTGTCCTTCAGGAGCTTTTTCTACAATGAACAGAGCAAGTGCAAGAGCAAAAGTAATAATACTGAATGAAATAAAGCCTGCGATTCCTGCAGGAGGAATAGGACTTACTTCCAGAGAATCAAGACTGCCTGCAAGTAAATCATAAGCATAACCATAAGGAATCATACTTAAACTTACTAAAACAGCACCTGTACAAATAACAAGATAACCAATCTTTCTGATTTTATTTGTGCCACATGATAAGTAAAGACCAATAATACAAATAAAGATTGCTGCCAGAGTAAAAATACTGTATTTATGACCTTTTTCTACAGCATTAGCAATTTGAGAATGTGCTGCTTTGAATGCGGCCCATTCCTTCTTATAGCTGCGAACTTTTATTTTTCCGGCAACATTTTCATCATCATCGTCATCATCCAATCCACCAACCATATCATAAGCAGAAGTATCTGCTACCATAGCGGCGAAGTTAGAATAATAATCATCAAAAGAATCACCAGAAGTTTCAGCAAGATTTTCAAGTTCAGAATTAGAACTTTCTACCTTTTTAGCATTCTGTAAGGCAACTAAATCAGAGGTATATCCCTTGAAATACAAAGCAGATTTCACCAGAGAAACGTTTGTATTCATAACCTTAGAAATTCTAGCTGGATTCATACGGCCGATGAACATGAATACAAAAAGCAATATTACAGTCGCTTTCGATAAATAACTCAAAATTTGAGTAACAACCGATTTGACTACATTTTTTTTGTCTTCTAACATTTTCAGACTTTACTCCATTATTTAAGTGTAAAGTACATTATAATTAGGAAGTAAAAAAAAAGGATTAAATACAAGTTAGTTTTTTAGACATCATTTATTGGAATTTTTATAAATTTTTATAATTTTTCCTGCTATAAAAGTTGCGTTACATTTACTAACTGGTGTATTAGAAAGAACGATAACAGACAGGCCATCATCAAAAAAATATGCATCATAAGCATTAAAAACATTCGTTGTGCCCGCATGAAAAACAGAATCTCCTCTTCTGTAAATTCCGTATCCATAAGACTCTGTTGAAAGCATTTTTTTCAAAGACTTTTTACTTACAACTTTTCCATTTATAAACTGAACATTCCATTTAAACAAATCAGTTACACAGGAATTTACATCACCACATCCAAAAGATAATTCTGAAGGCAAGCTGTAATAACGGTCTTTATAATCATAACCTTTGCAATCTGTATTTTGAAATTCAAGATTTGAATATCTCATTCCGCAAGGCTTAAAAATATTATCCCTTAAATAGTCATACCAGGATTTTCCAGAAACCTGCTCAATTATTTTAGCAAGAAGATAATAATTAGTATTACTGTAAAAATATGTACTGTCCGGATTTGCAATAAGAGGTGCATCATAAAAATAATTTAAAACCAGATTTTCTTCCAAGGGTCTGCATGCCAGCTGATTTTTTTCAATATTTCTATATACATTTGAAGGAAAGAAATCATCAGCCGCATTAATATGATCACACAAACCTGAACGCATATTCAAAAGCATTTCTACTGTAATTTCTTCACCGTGAACATAATCAGGAAAATACTTTGAAATTTTATCATTAAGTTTGATTTTCTTTTTTTCCACCAGCTGCATGATTGAAGCGGCAGTCATTTGTTTTGTTATTGAACCAATTTCAAAAGTTGTATTGATTGTGACGGGCCTGAGAATATCAGAGTTTTTATCACACACTCCATAGCCCTTTGCAAAAATTATAACATCTTTTTTACCAACAAGAATTGCACCCTGAAAATTATTGGCATTAAGATATAAATCTACCTGGTCGGCTTCCTCACTGTACTTTTCGTTGAGGATAAAATCACCACTCCAGTTTTTATTTTTAACAGAATTACAGGAAGACAAAACAAGAGTGAAAAAGAGCATGCATTCTACAAAAAAATGATTTTTCTTCAATTTCAGACCCATCAGTCTGTCTCCCTGATAATTAAAAACTAGGAATTTTTATTGATTACCAGCTGTTCGTATTTTCCAGTTGCAATATCAATAAATCTTACAAAAAGAGAAACCTTATTATCTGCATTCAAAGAATTCCAGATTTCATCAGCAAACTCTTTGATTGAACCAGAAATTTTTACTTTTACAGGCTCTCCTTCAAAGCTTGGAAGAGGATTTCCATCACCCATATAAGTGTGAATATAGTGTCCTTCTCCATTCTGAGGATTATCGTAAGTGTAAGTAAAACGAAGGGTATTATCACCATTTCCACAGTCACTCTTCAAAATTGAAAGAGAGTATGCATATCCGCCGTCTACACCACCTTCAAGGTCAAGCAAAGATGAAATACGTGGAGTATAGTTTGGAGCATCGTGTTCGTATTTGCGGCTGCGGAGGGACTGTTCAAAAGTAAGACCTTTTTTTAATCCTTCAGAAATTGTATCTGTCTGATCACCATTTGTTACAATTGTCTTTTTTCCAAGCTGGCGAACTGCGGCGTAAATAATCAGACTTGGATCTCCGGCAATAAGACTTTCATCAAAAGCTTTTGTACGAATTACTTCTGTACCAGCATCGCCATCATTACTGCTGACAAAAATACGATTACGACTGCCTGCACTGCGTCCCATTGTCCAGTAAGCTGAAACTGCATATTTTCCATCTTCTGATTTTCCTGCAATAATTCCACGTCCTGGATAAGTTGTACTGCTTAATTCTGATTTTATATCTACCATTTTCATTTCCTGCTATAAATTAAGATTATTTTTTTGCTTCAACTTCATCATGCTGTTTTTCAAGAATTTCCATAACAGCATCAACTGTTTTCTGTTTTGGATCTGCTTCATCAGCTGGAAGTTTTTCCAGAATTTCGTTACGGAACTTTTTACATTCAAGAACTGAATGAGCTGTAAGTGTAACTTTACCTGGTTCAAGAATATCCGAGAGCATATCATCTGGACTTTCAGGATTAATTCGCAAACAGTTTCCATTGATTGAAACCAGAAGCATTTCATCAAAAAGTCTTAAATATGAATCTATTTCACGTAAACCTTTTTTTGTTTCAGGCTTTCCCGGACGATAACGGGTTCCACTTGGGAAAACCAGAATAATCTGACCACGCTTTTTACAGGCATCCATTGCACGCATAGCAGCAAAATTGATTTTTCTTGCTTTCTGTTCTTCGGCCTGTTTTTCTTCTTCTGAAATTGACTTTCCTTCAACTGCATTTAAACTTCTTGTAGGATAAATTACAACGCGAGTAAATCCTTCTGTAAAAGCACGAACTCCTGCACTTGCTTCGTTCAACTTCATTCCTGCAACTGCAACAATTCTTGAAGCAAAATCATCTGCCCAAGGCTCTCCAACTTTCTGGAGTAAATAAATAATTGCTGGTAAATCAAGATTTGTAAAATGTTCCATAAGAATTAAACCAGATTTACCATTCTGTACTACATCATTATAAAAAGTTTTAAAATTCTCGAGATTTCCTAAACCAGAATCAGGAGAAAATGTTTCATCAAGAAGCTTCATCATGTACTTTCTTGTTTCCATATTTGCTTCTTCATAAACTTTTGTCTCATCGATTTTGGCAGCAGCATGAGAATGTTTAAGCATTTCTGCAAGAACATCACCATACTTTTCTTTCAAAGTGTATCCCATTATTTTTTTCCTTTTATCTAAAAAATATTTTATCTATTATAATTAATTTTCTATACTTTGTACACGAAAACACCAGTGCAGAAGATCCTTATAAGAGCTTCAGTAATATGCCCGATTTATTTATTCAAATTTTCCATTAGCATTTAAAAAAAAATAAAAACAGGTAGGACTATGAAAAAAACACTTTTATTACTGGCAGGAACACTATATTTCTTTGTTTCTAATTGTGCTGCAAAAAGCCCGGCAACATGCATTAACAGAGATGGCAGCGTTTCTATTCTAAAAATTGATAATGAAGCTAAAGCAGTTACTTTTGATAAAAAAGTCCAGGGCTTCACAGGCGTTACTGAAGTTAAATTCAGCAAATCTCAAAAACGAAATCCTATTACTATTGATTTAAGTGAATACGGAAACAAAGACATCCTTATTGATTTTAATATGGACATCATGATTGCAGATAAAGGCGGAAATACCAACAATGTTGTTTTTGTATTAAATGATGTTGATGCAAAACTTCCTCATCTGGCAGACTGTAAAGTAGAACCAAACGTATGGACCAGCCTTCATTCACAACTTTTTGTAAAACTTGGTGAAAAACGTCAGATCTTTCTTTCTGGAGCAGGTTATGACAAAGAAAATGTCACATTTTATATTAAAAACATGAACATCCAGATTTCTGGTGATGGAATTGGCACAATGAAAGCTATTTCAGAAAACTGGCTCGAAGCTCCTGCATTTAAAGATGCCTATAAAGGGGTTTTTGATTATGTTGGTTTTGCTGTAACTTTCAACGACGAACTTATAGAAGAAAATGTTCAGGAAGGCTTAAAATATCATGCTGACACAATCACCATGGGAAACGAGTTTAAACCAGATTTCGTATTCGGATGGAGCAGACCAAACTCATTAAAAGATTTTACTGCCGAAAATGGAAAAACCTACAAAGTCCCAGCTGACATTCCAAGATTCGCCACCGTTGACAGATGTTTATCAATTTGTAAAGACAATGGGCTTACAATGAGAGGGCATGTTTTTGTATGGCATTCCCAAACACCAAAATGGTTCTTTGAAAAAAATTTTGGCATGAGCGGAAGTATGGACCTTGTTTCGGTGGAGGAAATGAATGCCCGAATGGAATGGTACATCAAAACTTTTATCAATCATGTTGAAGAATGGGAAAAAGAAAATAATGATGGAAAAAACATTGTGATTGCCTGGGATGTTGTAAACGAAGCTGCCTCTGACAATGCAACAGAAAATCAATTCCTTAGAACAGACAGCCCATGGTATTCCATTTACCAGAATGCAGACTTTATTGTAAACGCCTTCCGTTATGCTAATAAATATGCACCATCAGATGTTAAACTTGTTTACAATGATTATAACTGCTATCAGGGAAACAAATTAAAGGCCATCTGTAAAATTATAGATGCAATCCAGGCTAATCCGGATACACGAATTGATGCAGTAGGAATGCAATCTCACATAAACATTAACACTCCCGCAACTGGAGCAGGCAGTTTTGAAAATGCAGTTCATACTTTTGTAAGCAAGGGATTAAATGTTCAGGTAACAGAACTTGATATTGCAAACGGAAATGAAATCTACAATCCTTATAAATTAAAAGGTGTTTACAAAGACTACTTCAAAATGTTCATAAATAACAGAAAAACAGAAAGTTCAAAAGGAATTGAAGGAGTTTCTATCTGGGGACTGAAAGATGAAGGTACCTGGCTGAACAATCTTTCAATGTACAAAGGTTCAACTCAGTACCCCCTCCTTTTTACAGGAGAGGACTACAAGTGTAAACCTGCTTACTACGGAGTTTTGGAAGCCGTTACAGAATAAACTGACCGCGGCTAAAAACAGGCATACAGTCAAGTGGAGCATCAACCTCCACTTCCTGTCCGCCTTCGTACTCCTTATTAGAAGAAAGTTCTATCCATTTTTCGCCTGAGCTTAGAACCGGCAAATAAACCAGTCGTTTTCTGACTCCGGCTTCCATCACAGGACAAACCATCAGTTTTGGTCCAAACATATACTGATCTTCAATTTCCCACGATAATTCATCATCACTAAAATCGTACATCAATGGACGCATTACAGGAGCACCTTTTTCGTGAGCAGTTTTCATCTGTTCTTTGATATAAGGTTTCAGACTTGCACGCAGTTTCAGATATTTTTCCAGAATCTTGTAAATTTCATCACCAAAAGCCCAGACTTCATTATCCTGTCCGCTTTCCATCTGCTTAATCTGATAGCCACGTACCTCGTGATATGCTTTTTCAGGCTTATGGAATGGAGGTCGCTCCCCGTGTAAACGCATAACAGGACAGAAACAGCCCCACTGAAACCAGCGAACCAGAAGTTCTTTAAACTCTTCAGATTTTATATCACCGCCGAGGAAGCCTCCAATATCAGTTGTCCACCACGGAATGCCCGCGATCGCCATACTTAAACCGGCCTGCACCTGATTACGGAAGGAACGGAAATCTGAATGAACATCGCCACTCCAGACAACAGCCCCGTACTTTTGACTTCCAGCCCAGGCACATCGAACAAGACTCAAAGGCAAATCAACGCCTTCTTCTTTAAGTCCGTCATAAAATCCCTTTGCATAGTAATAAGGATAAATATTTGAACATTCCATTGCAGGTCCAAGATGATATTTGTAATGATCAAATTCATACAGACCATATTCAGGTTCTGCTTCATCCAGCCAGAAAAGCTGAATGCCTTTTTTAAAGTAATTTTCCTTACATTTTTCCCAAACGTACTTTCTTGTTTCTGGATTTGTTGTATCAAAGAAAACAGTATTTCCCATCCAGTCCATGTTAAAGCCGTCTTTTTTATCAAAACTGATTAAGAGCCCCAGGCTTGCCATTTCTTCAAAATTTTCTGAACGTTCGTCTATAGTTGGCCAGACACTCACCATCAACTTAACATTCATTTCTGAAAGTTCCTTGACCATCTTGTCAGGATCAGGCCAGTCTTCTGCATCAAACTTAAAATCCCCCTGGCAAGACCAGTGGAAAAAGTCTATTACAATTACATCCAGAGGAAGTCCACGCTTGCGGTATTCTTTTGCAACCTGAATAACCTCCTCCTGATTTCTGTAACGCAATTTACACTGCCAGAAACCCATTGCAAAGTCTGGCATCATTGGAGTGCGGCCTGCAACTGCGGTGTAATTTTCTTCAATTTCAGCAGGACTACCACAAGTTACCCAGTAATCTATTTTCTGAGTTTCTTCCGCCACCCAGACAGTTCCATTAGTTGCAAAAGAGGCAGTTCCAATAGCCGGGTTATTCCACAAAAATCCATAACCTCTGGAAGAAATAATAAATGGTACAGAGGCCTGAGAATTTTTCTGTGACAATTCCCAGACTCCACCTTTTTTATCAAGATGAGAATCCTGATACTGTCCCATACCAAAGATTTTTTCATCATCATAAGCTTCAAAACGAACTGTGGCTTTATTGTTAAATTTTCCAGGATTTGCTTTTAATTCACGACCTGCATTATTTGTTGGAACACAAAAACGGTCTATTCTCCAGCGGTTTCTCCACTGTTCTTCAAATAAAAGTTCCTCTTTTTCGTTTTCAATTTTCCAGAAACTAATCCAGTTTTCATAATTTACTTTAACAAACATTCTTCCATTTTTTAAACATGCAGTCTGTCCGCTTGTCTTTTCAATTTGATTTGTTTCACTGTCAAAATGTTTTGCCCAAGGGTAAGTTGTATCAACATTCTCAATCTTAATTTCAGCAGAAGGTAATTTTGATATTTGACCGGCGGAATCCTCCAATGCCCAGTCATTCTTATCCATAAAGCGGTCTTTTGTCATTCGAACACGTACAGAATCTTTTCCCCACGCTTCAATCCAAACAGTTCCAAATCCATCTTCAATAATTAATTTCTTTCCATCAGTTTTCAACATAGAAAAAATAGTAAAAGTGATTGTCAGGACTGTCAACGTTTATTATTTGACCTATAAACTCAGATTTTTATAAAGATTAAACTGCTTCCTGCCGATAATAAAAAAGGAATCTTTTAAACTAAAGATTACAATGCTTAAGTTGCAGGTGTTTTATATGAAAAAATATTTTTTATTAACAGTTTTAACAATTTTCACTTTTATTTTTACAGCTTGTAATTTTCAATTAAGCGGAACAAATTATGTTACAAAACCTGATGTAAGTTTATCCACCACTCCAGGAGAAATCATCATTGCAATTCCAAAACTCAGCTCAAGCACACAGTACATCAATATATATAGAAAAAAAGCTGATGCCGGTGATTCAACCTTACTAAACATTGGAATTCTTTATCCAGATAAATATCCAACAACTGAAACTGCCTATATATTCAAAGACAATCTTGTAGTTGTGAATCAGGAATATGTTTACAGAATCAGATATCGTGATGAAGAAGGATATACAACTTCAAACTGGTCAGATAAAATCGCATCAGATTCATCAACTTATACTGCCAGTGATGTTTTAGCTTACGGAACAGCAGGCTTTTACTACGCAGAAGACACCTGCACTCTCGAAATGAATGGAACTCCAGATTCTCCAAGTGCAATTTCAAATTTTTCATCCGAATATAATCCTATGCTCATAATTTCAACTTCAAGCAAAACCCAGCTTTTTGCAATAAATTCAGTTGCTGATGGAGAACTATACCGTCTCAAATCTTTCCTCCCAGAAGATTTTTATGACACACCAATCACAATCGTTGGAATTCTGGCAGAAAAAAAAGAAACAGACTCTTCAACACCTCCACAGGTAAAATGCATCCACTTTACAGAACCTACAGAAATCCCAATTCAGGGCTATTCAGACAGAACTTTTAAAGTTTCAACAACTTCAAGTTCTTCCGGAGTTGATTATTCAAGAGCTGCCAGAACAAAATAATTTTCTCAAATTTTTCCAGATTAATTCTAATTCACTTTGACAATTGAACAAATTTTGAGAAAATGTTAAGTTAAACTCCATGAATACACTAGTCGCATTATGCGCTGTAGGTGCCGAAAAAATCCTAGGCAACGAAATTAAACATTTAGGTTACAAATTAATTACAAACGCACCGGGAAGAGTAACTTTTTCTGGTGATGACGCCTCTCTTTACAGAACAAATCTTTGTCTTAGAACAGCAGACAGAGTTTACCTTCAGTTAGCAAGTTACAAAGCCTTAAATTTTGATGATTTATACGACGGTGCCTTCTCAATTAACTGGCAGGATTTTTTAAGAAAAGACTCAAAAATTGTAGTTGATAAAGTCAGAACTTACAAAAGCAAATTAAACTCAGAACATTCAATTCAAGGAATGGTTCACAAAGCAATCTATTCAAAACTGGGTCAGGTATGGCACATGTCTTCTCTTCCAGAAACTGGAGAAGAAAGTGATATCCGCATTTATGTTGATAATGATGAAGTTTTAATCCTCCTGGACCTTTCAGGCCTTCCTTTACACAAAAGAGGCTACCGTGTTGATGGTGGAATTGCTCCAATGCGAGAAACAACGGCTTCCGTTCTTTTACAGGAAATGATGTGGCGTAGAAAAACTCCTCTGCATGATCCATTCTGCGGTTCAGGAACAATTGCCATTGAAGCAACTCTTTACGCATTTAATGTAGCCCCTGGTTTTGGCAGAAGATTCGCCATGGAAAATCTTCCAATTTATGATGAAAAACTCGCTCAGGAAATTCGCCAGAAAGAAGCAGAACAAATTCGCACCGATGTAGAAGTTAGAATCACAGGTTCTGATATAGATGAAAAAGCTGTAAACCGTGCAAAACAAAATGCTGAATATGCCTGTGTTATGGCAGGAAGAGCCTTAAAATCAATTGGAATAAGCAAACATATCCAGAGACCTGATTTTATTCAGTCAGATTTTAAAGATTTGTCTGCACCATACGAAACAGGTCTTCTGCTTTGCAATCCACCATACGGGGAACGTCTGGAAGATAAGGAAAGTGCAAAAGTTCTTTACAATGACATGAACTCTCTTTGGGATGACTTTCCTTCCTGGGATATTGGAGTAATTACTTCAAACGAAGATTTCCAGACTTGCTTTAAACACAAAACAGGAGCAATTAAAAAACTTAAAGCAGGAAATTTAAACACCGCTTTCTACATTTACAGGAGAAGTTAGATGGCAATTGTAGTTGAACACGACAAAAGAAAACATGAAATTCTTCAAAAATCTCTGGATGTATTCATTGATGAAGGATATGAAGATGCAACTTTTCAAAAAATTGCAGACCGTTGTGGAATTACAAGAACGACTCTCTATATCTATTTTAAAAACAAACATGAAATCTTCTTAGGAAGTATCAAAGAACTTTTATCTGAACTTGAACAAACCCTTCTCCAGATAATAAAAGACCAGAATAAAACTTCAGAACAGACCCTGAGAGATATCCTCATGGCAATTACAAATGCTCTGGAAAACAATAAAAAACTTTTCAATGTACTTCTTAATTATCTTATTCAATTAAAAAAATCAGGTGTAGATACAAACGAAAGAGTTCGCCGCAGAGTTGTAAAATTACGTCACGTTTTAAGTACAGTTTTGATTAAAGGTATTCAGGACAAAGAGTTCAAAGAGATAAATGTAAAAGATATGAACGAACTTCTTTACAGTCTGCTCGAGGCTTCTATTTTCAGAATTGCAGTTCTTAATCAGGATAATATTTCTGATATCAGAAGTTCTTTGAATACCGCAATCGATTCAATCACCGCTCACTAATTTTCGAAGTTTTATTATTTAAAAACTAAATAACTCCTCTTCCATCGCAATGATATAATTTTAAAATATGAAATTGTCTAAAAAAATTCTACCTGTAATTGCCCTTACAGTACTTCTTGCAAGTTGCAGCAAAAACACAAATTCAGAATCTGTTCAATTTACAAAAAAAATGGGACTTGGATATAACTGGGGAAATACAATGGATTCCTGGGGAACCGGTCAATTAGAAACTGGATGGGGTGCCCCTGTTACAACTAAAGAAATGTTTGAAGACCTTAAAAACCGTGGAATTGACACAATCCGTCTTCCGGTTGCCTGGTCTTTCAGAATGAATGACAATAATCAGATTTATCAACCACTTGCAGACCGCGTAAACGAAATAGTTGATATGGCTATTAACAGCGGAATGTACGTTATTTTAAATATTCACTGGGATGGTGGATGGATTAACGACAAAAACTACGGTTTTACTAAAAAATACAGCCAGTGCATGAAAAAATACACTGATATCTGGACTCAGATTTGCGAACGCTACAAAGATTATGATGAACACCTGGTGTTTGAATCACTCAACGAAGAAGGTGCATTTGATAATGTATGGAATAAGTACGGTCCAAACAATCAGGAAAAGAAAGAAGCTGCTTTCGGACTTTTAAATACAATCAATCAAACTTTCGTTGATTTAGTCAGAGCATCTGGTGGTAACAATAAAAACCGTTATCTTTTAATTGCAGGTTACGCAACAGACATTGATCTTACATGCCAGAGTGAATACAAAATGCCTCAAGATCCTAAAAAACGCTGCATGATTTCAGTTCATTATTACACTCCTTCAACTTTTGCCATTTTAACTGAAGATGCAAGCTGGGGAAAAAATCAGAGAACATGGGGAACTGAAGCTGATATTTCAGCCCTGCACGAAAATATGAATAAAATGAAAGTAAACTTCCAGGATAAAGGATATGGAGTTATTATTGGAGAATACGGATGTCCAGTAGTAAACAAAGAACCTGAAAGTGTACGCAAATATCTTACAGAAGTTGCAACAGCCGCTTATGATTTAGGATTCTGTCCTGTACTCTGGGGTGCTGCAACCGATATTTACAACCGTCGTGAGCTATGCTTTGATGATTCTGCCATAGGAGATATGTACCTGGCATTATCTAAAAAGGCTCGATAATAGATTTTAAGTATTTCATTTAGGAGGATAAAAATGAAAAAAATCGCTTTAACTTTAGCTGCTGCAGCTTTAGTATTTGTTTCAATGTCTTGTAGTAAAAAGGCTAAGAAGGACGAAGTTCCTGCTGGATTCGAAATGTTCCAGGAAGAAGAAGAATCAGGAGCTACATGGGAATCTACTGGTGAAAAAGTTACTGGTAACTCATGCAACACACTCGCTGCTGATACAGGTGTTGGTGTAACAATCGTTGTTGACAAAGACATTTCAAAAGGTGGAACAGATGTTCTTGGTGCTGATGTAGAAGTAGTTGAATACCTCGGTGAAAAATGTCTCAAAGTTTCTGCTAACTACAACCCAGAAATTCGTGTTGCTTTTGTATTCGACAAGCCAATCACACTTGAAGCATTCTCTAAGATTAAGTTTGATGTAGCTGCTGGTTCAGATGATGGAAACGGTGGTTTCGGTGTATATAACTGCGGTATCATGTATGCAGACGGACGTCCAGAAGGTGGAGAATTCCCATTAGCATTCTTCGGAACAGACTGTTCATCAACACAGTTCCTCGGTGGAGAATGGGATCTCGAAACAGAAGGACAGTGGGGTTCTTCAGTTGATAAGACTCGCCAGGTTCAGGCTATCCAGTTCTGGTCAGGAATCAAAGGACCTCTCTTCATCAAGAATCTTGGTTTAGTAAAATAAATTTACCACTTAGATAACTTCTAAGCAGACAAAAAAAATCCTTCTTCAAATAACTGAAGAAGGATTTTTTTTATCCAAATTATCTTATTAGAACTTTGCTTTTCTTAAACGAACCTGTTCAATATCTTCACAGAAGCCTATAATCGAAGAACCGTTAAAAATCAAGCTGCATTAGCAGGTTGATTTAGGTTCATCGAAAGAACGGCTCAGAGCCCAATTTATTGGGCGACTGCACCTTAAAACTTAGCCTTTCTAAGTCGAACCTGTTCTATATCCTCACAGAACAACTGTCTCAAATCACTCAACCCAAGAGCCATAAGAGCCATACGGTCAATACCAATACCCCATGCAAGAACAGGACAATCAAGACCCATAGCCTT
>CAMPAL010000065.1 GCA_946631855.1 uncultured Treponema sp.
AGTAAAAATTCTTCAACTAATTCCGATAAAATCATATTTATATTATCGGAAGAAATCGATGAAAACTCACTCAAGAAAAAAAAGTCTATCAAATTTCCATAAATCGTGTTATATTATCAGTATGAATGCTATGATTCTTGCAAAAGCAACGAATATCCTCAAAAATGCAGGCTGCACTGAAATCTATCTTTTCGGCTCACAGGCAACCGGAAAAGCCAATGATAATTCTGATGTAGATTTAGGCGTAAAAGGTTTGTCTCCAAAGCTCTTTTTCCGCATGCATTCAGACCTGGAAGAAGCCTTAAAAATGCCAGTTGATTTAGTTGATTTTGATTACCAGAAAGATTTTTTCGACTTACTTCAAAGAGTAGGAGAACTTAAAAAAATTGGATGAGATTACAAAAGAAAAGATAAATCTTGAAATCTCCAAAATTGACACTCTTGTAAGTAAATCTTCTCTTCTTCTTACAAAATGCAAAAATACAGAACCAGATTTTTTTGATTTAAATGCAGCGGGTTCTATTCTCCACTCTTTTTACAATGGTCTTGAAAGCATATTCAAACTGATTCATAAAGCAACAGATAATACTCCACTCACAAGCACAATGTGGCACAGTGAACTTTTTCATTCTATGTTCAAAGAAACTGAAAAACGAAAAGCTGTTCTATCGCAAGATTTAGAAGAACCTCTAAAAGAATACCTGGGATTCCGTCATGTCTTCCGCCACTCATACGGCTACGAATTAGACTGGGAAAGATTGAGTCCTCTTTTTTCTGAAATGTCAGAAATTTGGCAGAGAATCAAAAATTGTCTTGTTGAATTTATAAATTAAAAAAGACCACCGCAAACACGATAGTCCCTAAAAAAAATGGATAATCAGTTTATGTATCACTTCCATTGCATATTATAGCCGCAATTACATATATAGTTTCGCATATTCGAAAGGTATATCTATAAAACAAGAATCAATTTTATAAGCAAATGAAAACTAGAAATAATTGCTGTAACATTTTTTCATATTATTTCTCCCCAATCAAAGCCCAAATCTCGTTAGTTCTTTTTTCTGAAAGCCCAACATCTTTGGCAAAACTTTTCCATTTTGAAATTCCTGCACAAACATCTTCTATTGCCGCCTTGACTTCCCTTGACGTAAGATTTCCAATTTTTGCGCAGGTTTCAAAATCATCTTCTGTTATATTTTTTCGTTTTCCGTTTACCGTCATCTGATGACTCGAAGTCCATAATCCATTTGGGTTATAGGCAAAGGAAAGGTCATAAGCAGGTGCCAGACTCCACTGCCCGCTTTTATCCATAAGGAATGAAATATTTTTTGTATGGTCATCACAGTTAAATGCAAAAATATTAAAAAGCATTCGTCTAAAAGCTTCTAAAGAATCCGTGTGATGAGCTCCTATCTGATTTAAGATTGCAAACAACTGCTCATAGCTGTAAAGCCCCGCCTGATTAAAATCAAAATGAGCAAGGGCACACAAAGTCTGCATATGAAATTTATTTCCATTATCATCACGGTCAAATCGTTTTGTCATAAAATGAGAGTTTTTTCCATCATCAAGGATTCGGCATTTACTCATATTGATTCCAGCTTCCCTTGCCATTAGATAATAAGCATATTCAATGATTCCAAAATCCTCGCGGTCTTCATCTTCCTTATCTTTATTTCCCTCAACTCCGCTGAATTTTATCAGCCAGTGCTCAAAGCCCTTTGATGTTTCAGTTTGGCCGGAACGAACTTCATTTGTTTTCGGATTCCAGGCAATTACAGCCTTTGCCCTGGCCCCTCCTGCAGAAGTCCCCACACTTATAATCTGAGCCAAGGCTGCATTCATATTAGACTTATTACATTCATCAAGGACAGTTTTAAGATTCTGCCGGTTCTTCAAAACAATTGAAGCAAGCTCTACAAGCTCTGATACATTTACTTTTTCATCAACACTATCAGAGGAAATAACAGGATAATACTCCAGAGCCCCCATTCCGCGTTTTCCTGTATAACACAAGCGTTCAACTGCATTAAAAGATTCTGGAATTCGTCCCTGTTTTGCAAGCCAGACATCAATAATACTGTTACCAAATTTGTCTGGAATAGAATCTGAAATTAAGCCGGGAAGTCCGTGATAAGTTTCATAAGGAAGTTCCGGGAAGCGGAAAATACCTGGCTTAAGGGGCATTGTAATTGGAGCAACTTGAATTCCGCTTTGCAGGAAGGAAGGATTATATTCAAAATCAGCTGTTCGATTCTGATCATCAAGAGAAACGGCACCTATTGTTGTTCCCCAGAGCTTTACTTCGGCATTTGTTTTCATTCATCTTCTCCCCATTTCCAGCCATCTTTATATTTGGGGACAGCCGAAGCCACAGACCTAACTCTCTGACGTTCATGCTGATATTTTGAGTGAATCAACTCCATAGGACTGCTTTCAGAAGATGGAAGAAGAAGTTCAAGAGCGTTTAGGCAATCCAATTCACGCAGAATCTTAAGAATAGTTCCAAACTGAACGCTTTCGCCGCTTTCTATATTTGCAACCGTACCTTTTGATACGCCGGAAATTTCTGCAAGCTGAGCCTGGGTATATGCCTTTCTTATACGGGCAGCCTTTATGCGTTTTCCTATTTCAATGAGAATATCTGAATCTGACAAGCCTTTATTTATCTTCATCAGTATTACTGTACATCATTTTTAAGCACTTGTAAAGTTAATTATCAAATATTTGTGAATTATCACGTATTACACAACTTAATTACCAAATTATTGATATTTAGATTCGCAAAAAAATTTCATATATTATCGGCAAATAAAAGCAGGATTTCATACTTTAAAAATCTATATTACTTCAAGAATATTAAATGAAATTATTTATCTTTTTCACCGATAACTAACAGCAAAATAAAAGTAATTAAATACACTGCTGTTAAAATGATATATAAAGTAAGCAAAAACTTTACAGACATTACTTTTATAAATATAGAACAGAGAGCAATAATTACATTTAGAATAAAATAAATCAGAGAAATACTTGTATTCACAACTGTAAAAAGATAAGGAGATTTTGATTTTCCTATTAATAATGGAGATATAACTGACATTACAAAGGCAAAATTAATAAATCCATAAGAAATCCAGGTTTTTGCAACAGGGTCTTTCAAATTTAAAAAGAAAACTATATTAAAACATGCTGCAAAAATTAAATCGATTAAAATAAGAAAAACAGTTCTTTTTTTCATCTTTTATTCTCCAACTTTTGTTCCACAACCTGAACAGAATTTAGCTCCAGACGAAAGTTCTGCACCACAGTTAGTACAGAAAGATTTTTTTTGTTCTAAAGGACTACCGCATTCACAGCAAAACTTTGCACCTTGTTTATTTAATCCACCACATTTAGTACATTTTATTTCCGAAGAAAGATTATTGCTGTCTGTATTATTTTGAGGATTATTAAAAAGTTGTCCGCCTGCACTTGCAAACATATTTCCAACACCGCCAGCAGAATTTAATCCAGCTCCCATAACTGCAATTCCAGCTGCATTGTCATTCTGAGAAAGATTTGTAACAACTTCACGAGCAACAAATTTCTGATATTCATTACCATAAATCTGAGACTCACGTTTTGTTGAATATGCAGCCTCAAGTTTCTGGCGATTTGGATCATTTTCTGGTATATCAATTGCTTCAATCGAAAAGTTTAATAGTTTTACACCATACTCATCAAAAATGCCACTCATTACAGGAGTAAGTTTTTTAGAAAGTTCTTCCTGTTCTGAACAGATACCTAAAATTTCTTCATTTGATTCTTTGATGTATTTTGCAATCTGACTTTTTATATGAGTCATCATTTCACTTCTGAAAAACTGAGTAATACCTTCCTGAGTCAAAAAATCAATATTATTTCCTAACAATTTAGAAAGAAAAACCTGTCCATTACCCACAGAAACCTTAAAAGAACCTCGTGCTCGTAAACTGGTCATAATCATCTGAACAGGATCTCTAACTTGAATTGGGCTTGGAGTCCCCCAGAGAATTTCAACAGATGAAGCTGTACGTACAAAATAAACTTTGCAGTTAAATGTGCTTATACCTCCAGAAAATGCATTAACAATTCTGCTTAAAAAAGGATAATTATCTGTAGAAAGTACATGTCGACCGGCTGTAAATACATTTTGAACAATTCCATCATTTAGAAAAACAGCTTCTTCACCTTCCTGAACAATCAATGTTGAACCTGTATTAAAATCTTCTTCAGGACATTTATAAATTAGAAGATTTCCATCTCCAGAATTTTTTATTACATCTAAAAAGTGTTTTTTTCCACCTGCAAAAGCTGATTCATTTGGATTTTTTTTAAATAATCCCATTATTTATACCTCCGGTTTGAAATGAAAAAAGCTAACAAAAAAGAATATCAAAGCCAATAGAATTAATGTTTTTATAATAATCAGAAAAACAGATGTTTTTTTGTTTGAAGCATAACTAATTGACTTGATAATTGAAAGAAAATTAGCAATTCCCAGGGCAATCAATATAATATTTACACTTGATTCCCCCTCCCCAATTTTATATATTAATTTTCCAGCAATAAAAGATAAAGCAGTTAATACAAAAGAATTTAGTATGCTAAAAATACCTCTTCTTTTTGCTTTTTGCTTATTTTTTACAATTGATTTCAGCCAATCTGAAAAAGTATAAGAAGGATTGATTTCCAGAATTTTATTTTTTAGAGAATTAATATTCTTAAGTGTCAGTCGTTCTGCACTTCTACCTAATAACCATTCATAATAATCCAAATAAGTCTTCTTTTTTTCTTCTTCCGAATCTAATAATAAATTCAATTTTTCAATATCTCTTTCAACTTCACTTATAATTCTCGCCCATTCTCTTGTTGAATCATCTTTTCTATAATAATTGTCATAAATTAAACTTCTGAAGTTTTGAAGATATTGTAAATAAAATTTATCTTGTCTTGAAAGAATTTTATAATAGAACTCTTTTGAATACTTAGTAAACATATAATTAGTGAGATAAGCTGCCATATTAACAACGTCAATGTTTTTTTCATCAAAGAATCTCATTATGAAATCATAGAACAATTGTTGATTTTTTAACGGAAACTTATTTTCTTTTTTATATGAGCCATACAATTCTGAAAATTCAAAATTAATTTTCTTTAAAAAATCATAAAGTTTATGTAAAACTTCAACTTGATCTTCAGGAGCTAATCGTAAAATTAAATCTTGTATAATTTTAAAATCAGCATCAAAAGTTTCAGAATTTGAAAACCAGGAATAAAAGAATGCTGCTTCCCAATCATTTGGTTCACGTTCACGTATTTGCCCATAATACCTCAGTACATCATCAGTATTTAATGACTCAACTGCACGTCTGGCAAGTGTATAAAGATTTTCAATATCAACTCCACCCTGAACATTTATTGTTGCACCAGAAAAATTATTTTGTGTAACAAACTGATGAATAACTTTTTCTGTAATAAAAGCTGTTCCACAATTTGGACAGATTCCTGCTTCTTTTGATTCATCAACCTGGATTTGTGCACCACATTGTGTACAAATTGCTGCTTGTAATGCCATGTTTGACTTCCTTTTTCTTTTTTTAAATATTTTACATTAAGGAATTAGTATTTTCAATAAAATCATATAAATTACACCTTCTCCACATCCGCACAAGCAACAACATTTACACCCGTACCAAGTAAATCATAAATTAAAACATCACCACGTTTTACAGGAGCCTTACAAGAAGCACGTCGAACAACTTCCATGCACTGAAGCAGACTTGCCTTAGGCACTTCACCGGCAGTTTTTACTGGCACAAGTGGCAGCTGTCCACTCTCCACTTTTATTGTAGTTGTAAGGGTTCGTGTTGGATTTATGAGTTCTTTAGCCGCATACTGTTCTCCGCGTTTACAGCCGTTATCTTTTACGCTGAGAACCCTTTTCTGACCGCTGGCATTTGTTTCAACTTCAACTTCCATAGAACATCCCATAGGACAGATTATGCAGGTAAGCGGAAGTTTTTCGATTTTTACCCCTGTAGTCTGACTTGTATTCTCCATCATTCTGCCACCTCCTGTGGAAGCTGGATTGAAACGGTAATATCTCCTCCAGCATTGGCAACCTGCTCTGGTGTAAGTTCAAGTACCTGCATTTCGCCAGGACGAACAACTTTCTTGCGTAACTATTTCAAAATCTCATTACCGCTTGAAACTTCAACATATACATCTTTATAAACATCAGTTACACGGAACATAATAGAAACATTTCCATCCTGCTTTCGAGATTCTATATACTGAGGAACTGTATAACGTACCCGGTTTCCAGGACGAAGAATGATTTTTTCACCACCCTCTGTTATTTTTCCCTGAACATATTTTGCAGCGTTTTCTCCGGCACGAAGACTTTCTGCCGTTACAAAATCAACCAGATCATGAACATGCACTGTATTTCCGCAGGCAAAAATTCCAGGAACGGAAGACTGCATATGCTCATTTACAACAGGCCCACTTGTAGCAGAATCGATTGCTATTTTACAGCCACTGGCAATTTCATTTTCAGGAATCAGACCAACTGAAAGAAGCAGAGTATCGCACTCAATAAATTCTTCAGTTCCTGCAATAGGTTTACGGTTTGAATCGACTGCCGCAACAGTAACGCCTTCTACCCTTTCGCGACCATGAATCTTTACGATTGTATGACTGAACTTAAGCGGAATATTAAAATTTTCAACACACTGAACAATATTACGACGCAAACCAGAACTAAAAGGCATAACTTCACAAACAAGTTTTACTTCTGCCCCTTCCAGAGTAAGTCGTCTTGCCATAATCAAACCAATATCACCAGAACCAAGAATTACAACTTTACGTCCTGGCATATAACCGTCAATATTTACAAAACGTTGAGCTGCCCCCGCAGTAAAAATACCAGCAGGTCTAGTACCCGGTATGATTAAAGCCCCTCTTGTTCTTTCCCGACAGCCTGTGGCCAAAATTACTGCCTTAGCCCTGATTTTCATAAGTCCATCAATTGTATTAATTGCAGTTACACAATGGCCCTCTTCTGCAGAACCACCTTTTTCGACTTCAAGAACCATGGTATCTACTTTATATTCAATACCAAGCTCCTGAACCTGGTCAGAAAATCTTGCCGCATATTCAGGACCGGTCAATTCTTCACCAAAATAGTGAAGTCCAAAACCATTGTGAATACACTGCAAAAGAATACCGCCGATTCTGGTATCGCGTTCCAAAATCAAAATACTGTCAGTTCCAGCTTTTTTTGCGGCAATTGCAGCTGCCATTCCAGCAGGACCACCGCCAATTACAACAATGTCATATTTCAATTCCATAAATCAGCCCTCCCTATCGAGTTCGTCCTGTCAAAATGTAAGAACATCCACCATTTTTTGTTACACTGGTCATTGGAATATTACATTCACGGCTGATAATTTCTGTAACACGAGGAGAACAGAATCCACTTTGACAACGGCCCATTCCAGCCCTGGTTCGTCTTTTTACACCGTCTAAATCACGGGCTCCCAAAGGTGATTTTATAGCCGCAACAATCTCTGCTTCTGTAATTGATTCACAACGGCAAATCATACGGCCATACAAAGGATTTTCTTCAATCAGCTGGGCTTTTCTTTCATCGCTTGCATTCTTAAAGGATTCAATTCCCTTTCGAACCGCAATAAAATCTTTATTAGCTTCAAACTTTTTGCCAGAAGCTTTTTCTACCAGAGAAGCAACATATTTTCCAATTGCAGGTGCAGCCGAAAGTCCTGGTGAACAGATTCCTGCCACATTAATAAAGCCTTTTACTTTATCATCTTCTTCTATAATAAAATCATTTACAGCACTTCCATCAGCATTATAGGCAATGGCACGAAGTCCCGCAAAAGAATTAATTACATTCCGCCTTGGAATATTTGGAATTGTCTTTTCAGATTTTTTGAAAACCTGATCCTGTCCCTGTGCAGTTGTTTCTGTAGCGTATTTATCATCTCCATCAGAAGCAGTTGGTCCTGAAAGAATATTTCCGTCAACAGTAGGAGTTACAAGGATTCCTTTTCCCATTTTGTCTGGAGTCTGGAAAAGTGTATGACTTGCAAGATTTCCGCATTTATTATCCAGAAGATAATATTCTCCCTTTCTAGGCTTGATGATGAAGTCACGGGCCCCCGCCATCTGTGAAATTTTATCTGCAAAAAGACCGGCAGCATTTACCACAATTTTTGCTTCAATATCAAAACGGCCTGTATGAAGAATAAAATTATCTCCAGTTTTCTCTGGCACAGTGATAGAGTGTACCTCCTGCTCCAGAAAGACTTTTACACCATTCATCAAAGCATTTTCTGCAAAAGCCCAGGTAGCCTGATATGGAGAAACGATTCCCGCAGTCTCAGAAAGCAAAGCACCCACCGCTTCTTCAGAAATATTTGGTTCAAGTTTTCTCAGTTCTTCCTGATTAATGATTCGAAGTTTTTCAACTCCATTATCCTTTCCACGCTGATAAAGTTTTTTGATATGCTCCATATCTTCATCACAAAAACCTACAACTAAAGAACCATTGTTTTTGTAATCAAAATGAAGCTGTTCTGAAAGCTGCGGATACATTGCTGTTCCTTCAACATTTAGCTTTGCCATTAAAGTTTCAGGTTTTGCATCAAAGCCACCATGAATGATTCCTGAATTTGCTTTAGAAGTACCACAGGCAACATCATCAGCTTTATCGATCATACAGATATTTAATTTAGATTTTGAAAGTTCTCTTGCTATGCAGGAACCAATAATTCCGGCTCCTATAATTGCTACATCGTAAATCAATACTTGCCTCCTGTTTTTTTTGGTTAGACTATTCTGCCCAGGCCTTGGCACGTTCTACAGCCTTTTTCCAACCGGCATAAAGATTATCGCGCTTTTCATCGCTCATAGAAGGTTCAAACATATGTTCCGTCTCGCGGCGGCAAAGAATATCATCCTTACTCTTCCAGAAGCCCACAGCAAGTCCCGCAAGATAAGCTGCTCCTAATGCAGTTGTTTCAACATTTTTTGGACGACAAACTTTTGTATTCAAAATATCAGCCTGAAACTGCATCATCACATTACTTACGCAGGCCCCTCCATCAACATTAAGTGTATTAATAGGAGTTCCTGAATCAGCTACCATTGTGTCTAAAACATCGCGTACCTCATAGGCAATTCCTTCAAGAGCAGCACGGCAGATATGAGCCTTTTTTACACCACGAGTAAGACCAACAATTGTTCCACGGGCATACATATCCCAGTAAGGAGTTCCAAGTCCTACAAAGGCAGGAACCAGATAAGCACCATTGGAATCAGGCACAGATTCTGCAAGACGATCAATTTCAGGTGCGCTCGATATCAGTTCCAGTTCATCACGCAGCCACTTAATAACTGCCCCGCCAATAAAGACAGAACCTTCAAGGGCGTACTCAACTTTTCCGTTCATACCAAGGGCAATTGTTGTCAAAAGCTGCTTAGATTCGACAGGCTTATCTCCAGTATTCATAAGCATAAAACAGCCGGTACCATATGTATTCTTTGCATCACCCTTATTAAAACATCCCTGACCAAAAAGAGCTGCCTGTTGATCCCCAACTGCAGAAGCAAGAGGAACAGAAAAACCGCAGATTTCTGGATCGGTATTGCAATAAACAGCAGAAGAATCTTTTACTTCAGGCAGAAGATTTTCAGGAATATTTAAAAGTTCAAGAAGTTCCTTATCCCAGCAAAGATCATAAATATTAAAAAGCATGGTTCGGCTGGCATTGGTATAATCTGTAACATGAACTTTTCCACCACTTAATTTCCAGATTAACCAGCTGTCAATAGTTCCTGCCAGCAGTTCACCACTTTCAGCTTTTTCCCGAACGCCAGGAACATTATCTAAAATCCATTTTATTTTGGTTGCAGAAAAATATGCATCGATAAGAAGGCCTGTTTTTGCCCTGATTTTTTCAGTCCATCCATCCTGCATCAGTTTTTCACAAAAATCTGCAGTACGACGACACTGCCATACAATTGCATTATATACAGGCTTACCTGTTTTTTTATCCCAGATTACAACAGTTTCCCTCTGATTTGTAATTCCAATTGCGGCTATTTCATCATGTCTGATTTCATTTTCAATTAAGAGGCTTTGAAGGACTTTGAGCTGACATTTAAAAATTTCTTCTGCATCATGCTCAACCCAGCCAGGATGAGGATAAAACTGATTAAATTCTCTTTGTTTTGAACCTAATGAATTTCCATTTTTATCATAAAGAACGGCACGACAGGAAGTTGTACCTTCATCTAAAGATATTACGTATTTTTTTGCCATAAAAACTTGCCCCCATAATTTTCTGCTATGTATTATGATAGCATCACTATCACAGGAAAGCAAAGTTTTTATTCAAAAATCAATTAATCATCCAAAGCAGCTTTTACAAGATCTGCATTAGTTTCATCTGGTTCAGCCGAATGTAAGTAATCACAATCAGGATTGATACAAGATTTATATGCTCCGTTTTTCTTGTCAAACTTTTCAACAAGGAACCATCCGCATTTTGGACAATACTGATCAATTGGCTTAAAGTGAGAAATAAAAGTACAAGTTGGATAATTTGTACAGCCAAAGAAAGCCTTTCCTCTACCCTTTGTTTTTCTTTCAACAATTTCACCAGTTTTACAAACAGGACATTTAGCAAGTGGAATTGATTTTGTATTATGACACTCAGGGAAACCTGAACATGCAAGGAAGAAACCAAAACGACCAAGTTTTTTCACCATTGGTTTACCACAAAGTTCACAAACCTTGTCTGTTTCTTCATCCAGGAAGCCCTTAATTGATTCCTGATGTTCCATAACATCATCAACACGCTTCTTAAATGGACCAAAGAAATCAGAAATGATTGTATTCCAGACAAGTTTTCCTGCTTCTACATCATCCAGTTCATTTTCAACTTTTGCAGTAAATTCTTCATTGATTACTTCAGGGAAAGATTCTACAAGGATCTTATTAATCATTCTTCCAAGCTGAGTTGGAACCAGCTGCTTGTTTGAACGGGTTACATAATAACGATCCAGCAATACAGAAATGATTGTTGCATAAGTTGATGGACGACCAATTCCTTTTTCCTCAAGCATACGAACAATTGAAGCATCAGTATATCTTGCAGGACCCTGGGTAAAATGCTGTTCAGGGTGGAAATTATCAACTTTAAGTTCTTCCCCTTCTTTCATTGAAGGCAGAGATGATGATTTTTCTTCTTTTGAAGACAAAAGTTTTATAACCTGATAAAAACCTTTTTCTGAAATTTTTGAAGCAGCAACACGGAAAACAGCATCACCAGCAGTAATTTCTACAGAAGTTGTCACCATTTTTGCATTATTCATCTGAGAAGAAACAAATCTTTCCCAAATAATTGAGTACAAACGGAACTGATCATGAGTAAGATATTCTTTAATACTGTCAGGAGTATATGAAACATAAGTAGGACGAATACCTTCATGAGCATCCTGAGCAGATTTTCCAACAGCATAATGAATAGCTTCTTCAGGAAGTTCTGCAGGATGATTTTTAGAAAGCCAGTCTCTTACATCTGCAATAGCGGTTTCTGAAATACGAACAGAGTCAGTACGCATATAAGTAATAAGACCAACATGATTCTGACCAATCTGAATACCTTCATAAAGCTGCTGGGCAATCTGCATTGTCTTACGTGAAGTAAAACCTAAACGGTTAGCGGCAGACTGCTGTAATTTTGATGTAGTAAAAGGTGCTTTAGGACGTACAGTTTTTTCTGTTTTTTTGATAGAAGAAACTGTACAAGTTGAATTTTGGATTTTATCCATTATTTCCTTAACAGCATCTTCTGACTTTAATTCAGGATTTTCACCTTTATATTTAACAAGCTGAGCTGTAAAAGTTGATTTTCCTTTTGTAAAATCTGCATCCAGAGACCAGTATTCTTCAGGAAGGAAATCCTCCACCTCTTTTTCACGTTCACAAATAAGGCGGAGTGCAACAGACTGTACACGACCAGCAGAAAGTCCATTTTTTACTTTTGCCCATAAAAGAGGACTTAAATTATATCCAACAAGACGGTCCAGTACACGGCGGGCTTTCTGAGCATCAACCTTAGACTCTATGATTTCGCCAGGATGTTTTACAGCTTCTGTAATTGCATTTGGAGTAATTTCATTAAAAACAATACGACTGATTTTAGCAGTAGTTTTATCTTTTAATGCACGGTTCAAATGCCAGGCAATAGCTTCTCCTTCACGGTCGTTATCGGATGCGAGCAGGACATTTTCAGATTTTTTTGCTTCCTTCTGTAATTCCTTTAAGGTTTTTGCTTTTCCTCGAACTGTTATGTATTCAGGCTGAAAGCCATTCTCAATATCAATTGCCATTCTGGACTTTGGCAAATCAATAAGATGTCCAACAGATGCTCTAACCACATATCCAGGACCAAGATATTTCTCTATTGTATGTGCCTTTGTAGGAGACTCTACAATAACCAGAGTCTGTGGTGCCTTTTCCTTTTTTGTAGTTTTCTTAGTTGTTTTCTTTTCAGCCATAACCTTTCCCATTACTAAAGTTCAAAAAGAAGCCCCTGTTCAGGTTGAATATTTCTTTCCCCCGGGCATTCCCTTAAAGCTTTACAATAATCCTTATAATCTTCAATAACCAGAGCTCCTGAATCAAGAAATCTGTTTACTGTATTTTGCATTTTATAATCACTGACTTTTCCAGCCATGTAATCTGCTTTCAGTTCTCTTTTAACGATTTCTGCAATCGCTTTAGACTGAACATTAAATCCTGCCTTATGAAACATAAGTTCACGATTATATTCCAGAGCAAAATCTGCTGTAATTAAAGCACCACTTCCATCAGGAGCCTCAATTACCAGTGTCGCAGGTGATAAGCCCGCAATAATTCTATTTCTCCCAACAAAATGCCAGTTAGCCATCTGCATTCCAGGTTCATATTCACTGATAATACATCCGCCAGAGACCAGTATTTGTTCAGCCATTTTTTTATGGGAATACGGAATTATTTCATCTATTCCACTTGGAAGAACTGCAATTGTTTTACCAAGTTTCGAACAATCCCCCTTGCTTTCATCACAATCATAAAAAGCATCTATAGCACCCTGGTGAGCAAATCCATCTGCACCATGAGCAAGCCCGCTCACCACATTACAGGCATCTAAAACAGCCTGATATGCAAAGGATTTTGCAGCCTGTCTACCACCGGGACTAAGACGTCTGGTTCCAACAACAGAAACAGAATTATTCCCCAAAATTGAATAATCACCTCTACAAAAAAGAAGATAAGGTGGATCAGAAATCTGTCTGAGCATATCCGGATACTGTTCTTCATCATTCAAAAGAATTTTTATTTTGTGACTCTGACAATACCGAAAGGCTCTCTCTGCCATTCTAAGATTTTCTTTTCCATCCCACACAACTCTTTTATTAAAATTGCGTCGTATGATTTTTTCAATCTCTTCTATAGACAGTAATGCAAGGGAGTAAGAGCTGTCAAGTTTTTTCGCCAAAAATTTCTTTTCAGAATATTTTAAAAAGGTAATTCGATTTAATAAAAGATGTAATAAGAGTTTTTCATCAGTTATGATTTTCTGCTGCATCCAGTACTATTGATTTATTCTCCTCTGCGGTCGCTTTTGTCTGGGCAGATTTTGTTGTTGCTATGATTTTATCATACATCTGAACGGATTTATCAAACTCGTAAGAAGAATAATAAGCCCTTGCAA
>CAMPAL010000066.1 GCA_946631855.1 uncultured Treponema sp.
ATTCAGGAAGACTTTGTAAAATATCTTTTGAACTGGGCTTTGACAAAGTGCCGTGCTGATCTTGAATTCTTTGATAAACGCATTCAGCCAGGCTTAATCGAAAGTCTTGAAAAAGTTGCAAAAGCAAAGTTCGTCCGAATTTCTTACACCGATGCAATTGCCAAACTTGAAGAAGCAGCAGCAAATGGTGCAAAATTTGAATTCAAACCATACTGGGGATGTGATATTGCTACAGAACACGAACGTTATCTTACAGAAAAGATTTTCGGCTGTCCTGTAATGGTTTTCAACTATCCAAAAGAAATTAAATCTTTCTATATGAAACAGAATGATGACGGAAAGACTGTAAAAGCTGTTGATGTTCTTGTTCCTGGAATTGGAGAATTAATTGGCGGTTCAGAACGCGAAGAAAATTATGAAAAACTTCTGGCTGCCTGCAAAGAACGCAATATGGATATGTCAAACTATCAGTGGTATCTTGATTTGCGCCGCTTTGGTACAGTTCCTCACTCAGGATTCGGACTTGGTTTCGAACGCCTTATCCGTTATGTAACAGGTATGGAAAATATCCGTGACGTTATTCCATATCCACGTGCACCAAAACTGGCTGATTTCTAATTCAGGTTATAGGTGATAGGTGCCAGGGAGGTAGATATTTCTAAATCCTAGAACCTATCACCTAGAACCTAGAACCTATCACCTAGAACCTAGAACCTATCACACACCTATGAACGAAAAAAAGATAAAACTTTCTATTCCTGAAATTTTCACAAAATTTGCCCAGTTCATTTATCTTTCTGTAATGAACAGCGGTTCAAATAGTTTGTGGGAAAGTGCGGCTTCCTGCTCTTTCAGTTTTATTTTTTCAATTGTTCCAGTAGTACTTATCATTTTTACTCTGCTTATTAACTTTCTTAAAATATCTCCTGACTTAGTTCAGGTCGTCATTAATTTTTGCGAACAATACAAAGATATTTACGATATTAGACCATTAATTACCAACCTGATAGAAAAAAAATCCCTGTCATTTATAGATATTTTCCTGGGAATCTGGGTTATCTGGATGGCAAGAAAACTCTTTTTGTCGATTGTACAGGCTTTGAACAGAATTTTCCTTTCAGCCTCAAAAAGAATGACCGTAGGAAATCAGATTGTTACCTTCGTTTCAGAATTTGTTAGCGTAGTAATATTAATCACCCTGATAATTTTTGCCTTTGCTTTTGATAAATTACTGCATTTACCACTACTCGAATCTGTCAGAAATATTTTTCCAAGACTTTTCAGGACCAGATCAAACGTTTTAATTTCATCTGTAGTTTATCTCCTCTTTTTTGCTTTTACTCTTTACAGCTACAGATTTATGACTGGTTCAAAACCTAAACTCAGGCTTTCAGCTTTTTATGCAGCCCTTTCAACAGGAATAACATTTATCATTTCTTTTGCAATAAATAAGTTTATGAATTTTTCAAATTACAACGTAATTTACGGAACAATCTCGACTCTTATCATCCTGCTCTTTAAGGTTTACCTTTTCTTCGTTGTATTTTTATTTTGTGCTCAGATGCTCTATGTTTCACAATTTTTTGAAGTTCTGATTATCGCATATATTTATACCCAGCAGTCAAATTCGAACAACTCTTTTCAAAAATTTATCAATCAGAAACTTTTTATCAATCCTTCAATTTATAAACTTGAAACTGAAAGAAAAAGCTTCCGCCCAGGAGAATGTATTTACACAGAGGGTGATAAAGCAGATTATGTTTATTTTATAAAAGAAGGCCAGGTTTCCGAAACAAAAGATGCTCTTACCACAAGCTTTTTCAAAGGTGATTTTTTCGGCGAAGTTCCAGGCTTTCTCCACACCGCAAGACTTACCAGCGCTTATGCAGTAAATGACACAGAATTAATGCTGATAAAAACAAAAAACTTCAAAGAAATTATCCAAAAAAATCAACCTGCCTCAGCAAAAGTTCTGGAAAGAGTAAACGCCTTCACAAGGGAATAGATTTTATCCACCGCAGTTTTTTATGTAGTTGAAAAATGAATTGTGTAGTATACTTTTTCTATGCCTACGGTATTCAATGAAAAAGGATACAAGTTTTTCTTTTTCTCTAATAAAGGAGGCCTGGAATGGATTTTTCTTTGAATAATGCAAAAGCTCAGAAAGTTTGGTTTGACGACGAAAACTTATGGTTATTATTAATTGATGGACGCCAGCTTTCGCTTCCTCTTATATACTTTCCAACTCTTTTTAATGCAAAACCAGAAGAACGTAATACTTGTGAATTAAGTGGTGGTGGCATTGGTATTCATTGGGATAATCTTGATGAAGATTTATATGTACCAAATTTACTTATGGGCATAACAGATATTAACAGAAAAAATAAAACTGCCTAATTTTTTCACTTTTTTTCACCTTCACTCTTGACAACTAATATTCAAGGTATTATATTCTAGAACGCTAAAAAGACTCGTTTTTTTGGCACTTGGAAGTTACATTTTTGTTTTCTCAAAAGCATGCGTGCAGGTGGATATGGACGTCCGTCGGCATCTTTGGTGCAATTTTGTAACAAGGATAACTTCCGTGTCAAAATCAAATCAATTCTTTTATGACCTTAACGGTTACAAAAACTCTATTTCCCAAATCGCAAAAACAAACAATCTCAAAATTCTAAAAAAGAACGGTTCTCTAAAATACCCGGGAAACGACTGCGGTCTTTCTAATCAGACCTGGTTTAACTGCACCAACGGACTCAACTTTCCAAAACCTGAAAACCTTCGCAAAGTACTTATTGCCCTGCACACATCCTTCGAACAGGCTCAAGAAATTATGGCCTTCCTGGGTGCATCTTTTTCAAACTGTCCCTATGACAAAGCTTTCGTAGAATGTCTCAAAAATAATAACTACGAAAACTGGTTCGATGTCGCAAACTACATTGAGAGTAAAACAGGTCTTTACCTCGAAGAAAGTGCCTAGAAAAATCAAACAACATTTGATGATTATATTTTTTACAAGACTATACTTTCTAAATATAAGGATTAATCACATTGTAGCCTCCATGTAGCACTGCTAACGTGGAGTTTTTAAAAGGAGAAAATTATGGATAAGAAAGAAGCTAACACTTTAGTAGTTTTTGACGGATGGAGAACTTTCCTTATATATAAGGCCTTCAAAGACCAGGGTAAGGAATTAAATTTCAATGGCCTCATCCGGACCGTACTCACAGCTCTGAGTCACAATTCTGATAAGCATTATGTGAACAAACTCGGTTTCCGCGCTGCATTTATTGGATTACCAAAAACAATTGAGCCAGAACTCAGAGAATTTCTGAACAAACTTCAGGATAACGACATCATCATTTCTTCTACCGCTTTAGTTGGAGGAAGGGAAAAGGAACAGGATTCTCGCCTTCAGGAATTTTGCACCAACCTGGCTAACCAGGTCGACAAAATTATCCTCATGAGCGGGGATGGGGATTTTGCACATTTCATCAGAGAACTTAAGATGAACTACAACAAGGATACTATTCTGATCTCGACAGAACTCCCTGAACACAATCTTCACCTTTCAAGAAAATTACTTCAGGTTTGTTCTGACTATATTGACTTGTCAAAACTTACTGACAACACTTCAATTTTTACTCCGGTAAAAAAAGACCCAAGTCTCCAGCAGACTATTCTTCAGACAACAAGAGCCAAAGCTGATGAACAGTCTAAAACCCCATTAATCAACCTGATGCAGAGACAGCCTCTTCCACAAAAGAAATACTTTGCTGTGGTAAAAAAAATACATGTTCCAGATCCTACGGTCGAAACTCTCACACAGGCAATAAAGGACTCGATCGCTTACAAAGAAAATCACAGTGGAGTAAAACCATCCTGGATTTCTCTTGAGTCTTTGAAAAAAACTCTCTCTGCTAAAGGACTCTACATAAATTCGGGGGAACTTTACAGACTGCTTCGTTCTCACAAGGATCGTTTCTACGTTTCAACCTATCAAACTAGAACCGAATTATTAACAACAGTATCAATTATCCAACAGCAGCAGGTTAATTACGCTGTATAAATATTTTTCAAAAGGAGGGCCATATGGGCTGGGGAAAATTAGCAGATTTAGCTGACGAGTACGGTATCAATTCTGACGAGGTAGAAGAGTACCTCGAAAAATTACGAGACAAGGGTTCAGATATCCCTGATGTGTGGGACGAGATGGACGACGACGAGAAAGAATCTCAAGTTGATGCCATCTACGACCGATGTGACCTGGATAACCCCGACCGCTGGGGTACTCCGTCTCAAGATTAATTTTTTTTAAAGGATTTTTTATGAATGAGTCAGATAAGATTTACGAAGCTTTTAAAAACAGCATCCTGTTGCAAGAAACAGAGATTTTTGAAGCTATGGAAAATCACCACAAAGATTTTCTGTTACAAAGCAAGGATGATGTTCTTGAATACTATGCTTTACTTGCCTGTTCCAACCCCAAAATTCAAAAAAGACTTCTAAATTATCTGACATTTGTAAAAAGTCCTATTCCAGATTGGATTCTAAAATAGAATACCATATGGTATAATTAACAACATTAGAAGAAAGGTTAAAGCATGAAAATCAAAAACATCAAAGTTACAAAATTATTCGGTCTAAAAGGTAACAATTTCGACATTGATTTATATCCTAAATCACCTGTTTCAATAATTTTTGCTCTCAATGGGGTGGGAAAAACCTCTTTAATCAGGCTTGTGGATGCAGCCTTACCAGAAAAAAAAACTGCATTTCTCAAAGGTAATGAGTTTTCTACTAAACCTGTAATCAAATACACAGTTTTAGACCAGATTCTCTTTGAAAACCTTACCCTCACCTTTGACAACGAAGAATGCCTTACCATAAAAAGATGTACAGGAAAAGACGGTAAAATAAAAAAATTTGATGAAACCTTTATTTCAGAACTCCCTCACGATAAAGACGGTTTTTATCTTCCAATCACTTATAACTGGAAAAACAAAGATAATTCTCTTCTCGAAGGAAAATTTTATTTTTCAAATGAAATTTCAGAAAAACTTTCTGCTGAACTTAAAACAAATCCAGAATCAAAAAATCTTTTCTTCACCAATGAAAACACTAAAACTCAAACCTATCTTTCAGAATTCGCAACAAAAAAAATCATTGAAGATGATAAAGACCCTAACTATCGAGAAATTTTCTCGATAAATAAACTTTATTCTTTATCATCAAATATTATTCTTGCAAATCGGGAATACAACAGAATATCTTCCGGCCTGGTTGAACGACACAAAAATCCGTGGCTTAGGCTTACTCATTTTGAAACTTATGAACTGGATACTGTAGGTCTGTCCCCAGATGATATCATCCGCCTCTACAAAGAACTACAAGAAAAACAGATTACAGGACGTGACATCAATTTTGATGAACTGTTCATAAACAAGTTCCAGGATCTGACAACTACTTATATTCCGTACACCCTTCCAGACAAAGTTTCAAACATCTGTCAGGAAATTCTGAAAACAAAAAAAACTGAAAAAGATTTAGAAGAATTTTTAACCATAATCAACGATAATTTTGGACTAACAGACAAGTACCTTGTTTATAATGAAGAAAAAGGACTAATTGCAAAATTCTATGCCGATTCATTTGGGGAAGACGCTCCTGAGCTTGATGTTAGCAAACTGTCCGCTGGTGAGAAAAATTTAATTTCACTCTTTTATGAACTGATTTTCAAAAATAATAAAAACTCCCTTATCTTTATAGATGAACCAGAAGCAAGTTTACACATTGACTGGCAGCGTATCTTGTTAGAAAACATCAGCAAAATTTGCGAAAAAAAGAACATTCAGGCAATCGTAACGACACATTCTCCTAGCATAGTAAGTAACTACACACTTTTAATGTCAGAAATGTTTATTCAGGATGAGTAAAAATGTCTAAAAAGAAAAGCGCTAAACAAGAATCAAAAAACATAAATGCTCTCCCTGTAGAAAATATAAATTCCAGCATTCAAACTCATACAGTAGAAAAAGTTCTTTTCGTTGAAGGCTCTCTTGATAAAAAGATTTACAAAAGTTTTTGTCCTCCTGAAAGTAAAATCGATGTAGTAAATGTAGTGAATGATTATTTAGAAAAGGAAGAAAAGCTTGTAGAAAAAAATGATTATTACAAAGTCAATAATGAAATCAGAAATACAAGAAACTTTAAAACCTCAGACAATAACACAGTTGCTCCATGTACAGCAATTCTGTTTCTTCTAACAAAATACTCCAACAAAAAAAAGAGCAATAAACTTTACCTTGGAATTATTGATAAAGACTATAATTCCAACAAGCTTCAAGATGTTCTTTCAGCATGTAAAGAATCTGGCATAATTCCCAAAAATTCAAAACTAAATCAAAAAGATATTCAACAACATTACACAACGACAGAAGAGACAAACGATATAGAAACTCTAATTCTAAAGTACAATCCAGAAATCTTTAACAATAAATTGCTAACAGAAAATATCCCAGAACTTATTAGAAATGCAAAAGAAAAAGCTTGTGAAATAGGATACCTGCGATATGAATCAGCAAAACAAGAAAGGCTTAACGATAAACATTATATTAATTTCAATGTTTTAAAAGATAATAATGGAGAGCCCTATTTTTTGACTTATAAAGAAATTTCAGATGCAGATAATCCACAACTGAAACTTTATAACATCTTAAACTCAGACCCAGACTTTAATCTACAGGCCTGGGGGAATATCTGGGAAAAAAATTATCATTTCAGAGATATTTTAGTAAAAACATGGGAAAAATACGTTCGCGGCCACGATTTTACAGCCATTCTGGCAGTTCTCCTGTTTGAACAAATACAACAAGATGAAATAATTTCTTCCGAACAAACCGATTCTGAAGAAGCTGAAAACACAGATTCTGAAGGAACTGAAATTTCAGATTTAGAAAACGCTGAAATCAGACAAATTTATGAAAAAATCGTGTATATATTGAACAACTACACAACCCCATCTAAATTTACAGAATCAACAGTTTACAAATTTATAAAAAAATTTTCTCCACCACAAGATTCAAAAACCTGACTATTCTTCTCTATTCCCCATTCCCAGAATTTTCACTATAATCCTTATATGGCACGTTCAAAGATTGTAGTTTTAGATTTTGGAAGCCAGTACGCACACCTTATTGCAAAACGCTTCCGTATGTTAGGTTATTATTCAGAAATTGCCCTTCCATCTACAGATTTATCTGCTTTTGAAAATTGTAAGGGTATTGTTTTTTCCGGCGGACCTTCTTCTGTATACGATGAAAAAGTTCCGGAATTCAATTCAGAAATCTTAAATCTTGACATTCCAATTCTGGGACTTTGTTACGGTCACTACATTGTTCAGCTTGGTTACAATGGTAAAGTTGGCAAGGCTGATGTAGGAGAATTTGGTTTTGCTCAGTTAAATTTTGCTGATGGCATGAATGGTTCTTCCGCAAAATGTCCACTTTTCAAGGGCGTTGAAGGTAGTCAGCAGGTTTGGATGAGTCACCAGGATGGAGTTCTAAAACTTGGAGAAGGATTTGAAGTTGTTGGTTCAACAAAAGACTGTCCTTTCGCTGCAACTCAGAATCTTGCGAAAAAACGTTTTAGTCTTCAGTTCCACTGCGAAGTAAAAGACACTCCATGTGGAAATCTGATTTTCCAGAACTTTGCAGACTATTGTGGAATGGAAAAAAACTGGGATCAGGATACTGTATTAAATATCATTCTTGAAAATATCAAAAAAGAAGCTGGCGATAAAAACGTTCTGCTCTTCCTTTCTGGCGGTGTAGATTCAACAATTGCATTTGCACTTTTGAACAAAGCCCTTGGTCAGGATAGAGTTCTTGGTCTTCACATTGATAACGGTTTCATGCGTAAAAATGAATCTGCACAGGTTGCAGAAGCCTACCACAAGTTCGGTTTCAACAACTTTATTGTAGAAGATGCATCTGAAAGTTTCTTAAAAGCAATTTCAGGCCTTACAGACCCTCAGAAAAAACGTATGGCTGTTGGAGAAAACTTCATCACTGTTCGTAACGAAGTAGTTGCAAAACAGCATCTTGATGATAATAAATGGCTTTTGGCCCAGGGTACTCTTTATCCTGATATTATTGAATCTGGTGGAACAAAAAATTCTAACACAATTAAAACTCATCATAACCGCGTTTCAGGCATTCAGGAACTTATTGCAAAAGGTCTGATTATTGAACCAATCCGAGATCTTTATAAAGATGAAGTTCGTTCCATCGGTAAAAAACTTGGACTTTCTGACCAGCTTGTAATGCGTCATCCTTTCCCAGGTCCTGGTCTTTCTATAAATGTACTTTGTAATGATGGAAAAGCAAATCCAAAGGATGAAGAAGAACTGCTTCTTGCTCAGAAGGAACTGGATGCTATTAAATTAGACATGTTCTGCGAGCATTGCACTGCTGATTTGAAACGAAGCATTTTACCAGTTCGTTCTGTTGGTGTTCAGGGCGATTTCCGTACTTACCGCTTCCCTGCTCTTCTTACTTTTGCTGATGAAGGAAACGGCTTCTACCACTTCCCAGGCAAACGTGAAAAGATTGAAGAATGTTCATCAACAATCACAAATGCTGCAAAATATATTAACAGAACTTGTATCAAACTTTATCAAAATCCAGAAATTAAAAATGAAGATATGAAACTTCAGGAAGGATATTGTGACAAAGCAAGACTTGATCAGCTGCGCGAAGTTGACAACATTGTACTGACAGAACTTCACAAATCTGGCTGGTATGACAAAATCTTCCAGCACCTTACAATTGATTTACCATATGCAAGCTGCAAAGATCATGCATCCTTTGTTTTAAGACCTGTTATTTCAGAAGATGTTATGACTGCAAGATTTGCAATGCTTCCAAAAGATGTGATGGAAAACATAGTCCACCAGATTGCAGAACTGCCATTTGTAGATGCACTATATTTTGATGCTACAAATAAGCCACCTGCTACTTTTGGATGGGAATAACTTGTTTTTGCGTCCTGCAAAAACAAGTTTACGAGTTTGATATGTTTATTTAATAAACATATCAAACTCGACAATCATTCTACTAAATACCAGAAGGCGACGTCCTTGTCGCCTCTCCATGTGAATGATTTTGTTTTTTCACCACAAAAAGTTTTTGTAGCTTCTACCATCTTCTACCAATTGCTATTCAAACACAATCTGGTATTCGAATTCTGCACTAGTTGATTGTAGCTGGGCAGTAGATTCCTTTGGCAGGTTGTTTTTGTTTTCGAAGTAGATTTTTGCATCTGGTTTAAGGACACTGATTTCCAGCTCTAGTTTTGAAAAATCGATATCTGTGTTTAAGAAGCGTTTTAGACCAATCTCCCAATCGTAGCTTGAGCCTAAGTAAAAGTTATCTAAAAGCAGAGTTCTTTTTCCATCTTTTACAGAATAAAGTCGGGCTGATTCTCCACAATATGAAATTTTCAAAAAACAATCTACTGCATTATTTTGTCTTTCTTCTGCAAATCTTTTCATCAAACTAGAAGCATCCAGCTGATACAAGGAAAGACCTTCATTATCTTTAAAATCCTTTATCAACTTATAGCCAACAGCATCTTTGATTTTGCCGGCAGAAGCTTTAAACTCGTAAGTGGTAAAATTAAAAGATGGAAGATCCTGGGCAATATTTTTGTTTACTAAAGATGATGTTTTTATGCCTTCTGGAACTTTTTTTAAAGCGGGATAGGCGTAAAACTTTTCGTTTGAACGAAGGGTCAAAGTCTGATTAAGATTCTGCTTGGTGTAGAAAACTCCCTTTGTTATAACAAGACCACCATCCTTTGTCTTCCAGGCATTTAATGCATCTTCTCTGGAAAGCAGCAGGAATTTTGGAAAAGCCTTTTTTTTATCTTTATCATTATTTTCAAACTGGAAATAATCCTTATTTTTATTGTCCTGGTTTGTATAAAAAACGAAGGTTCCATCTGCAAGACGGCAGAAAGGACTTGCCTCTACAGTTTTCACCTTACAATTTCCGTACTCCATATTAAATGGCCAGAAGAAATAGTCCCCGAATTTTATGTCCACCGTAGGAAAAGATGTTCCTTCTGGAGTTTTTAATGTACGGTTTGGAAAATCAGGCATTTTTTTGAGTCTTACATAATTATTTACAAAGAGGTAACCTTTTTTTCCATCGCTTCGGTAGGAATATCTTAGCTCGCTTAAATTATCTGGTTTAAGAGGATTATCGTCTGGAATGATGGCAGGCAATTCGCAAAGTTCAGAACCAAAATCTGCAACAAAATATGAGTAAAGTTTTAATTCTCTCAGACTGTCCGAAACCTGGCCAAACTCACGGATTGGAGCCCTAAAATCATAGGATTTTTCTGGCAAATCATTTGGATAGCCTGTAGCACGACTTTCCTGCAGGCTGGTCAATTTTCCCTCTGGATTTGTGCCACCATGATACATGTAATAGCCCAAAAGATTTACACCACTACCCAGTTTTACCAGAGTCATTGCCCCAATATCCTGAGCTTTTGCGACAGTTCTTCTATGCTGAGTTACCTGCAAACCGCCCCCCAGTTCTGCTGTAAGATAAGGGAACTTGTTTACATCAAACATAACTCCGTGACCAAAGCCATAATCTGAACCAATATTGTGGTCATTTCTTTCCAGAGTAAAAATATAGTTTCCGCTTGGTTCAATTTCAACCGTTCTCTGGTCCCATGGAGCATCACAATAGCCGCCCATTACTGGAAGAAGGCCTCCTGTTCTTGCCCCACCCCATCCTGTTGCGGTGTATAAATCAACCTTAAAACCAATTTCCCTTGCAAGTTTATAAAGGCGTTTCATGTGGTCTTCACCAGATTCATCATAAAGTCCGCCACAATGACCAAATTCATTTTCAATCTGAACACCAACAATTGGATTATCTGGAGAGGCAAAAAAATCAGCTACTTCCTGATAAATTCTTTTGTACCATTTTTCTACAGCCGCAAAATATTTTTCATCATTAGTGCGAACCTGGAAATCCTTTTTTAAGAGCCAGTCTGGAAAACCTCCATTGCGAACTTCCCCATGAATCCAGGGACCAATTCGCAGCATAAGTTTCATCTTACAATCCTTACAGGCCTGCACAAAAGCGTGCAAATCTCTATCACCAGAAAAATCATACTTACCTTCAATTTCTTCATGATGAATCCAGATGACATAAGCAGAGGCAATAGTAACACCGCCAGCCTTCATCTTACACAGCGATTCTTTCCAAAATTCTTTTGGATAACGTGAATAATGTATTTCTCCCATAACTGGAAAACATCTTATTCCATCTTTCAGGAGACTCTTATTATCAAATGTGTACATAAAATCCTCTAAATTATTATTCTTTTACACCGGCAGAACCAAAACTTGTAATCAGAGTTTTTTGAGTTACAAGGAAAAAGATTACAAAAGGAATAACAACAATCAAAGAACCAGCACAGAAAGTTGTAAATTCGTTTTTCTTATCAGACACAAAGGTAAAAAGTCCAAGTGCCAGAGTCTGTTTTGCTGATGAACGAAGAACCATTTTTGGGAAGATAAAATCCATCCAGGGAGCTGTAAAACTTGTTATAGACAAAAAAGTGATGATAGGTTTGGCGATTGGAAGATTTATCTGGAAAAAAGTTCTGAAATGACTTGCTCCATCAATTCTTGCGGCTTCATCCAAACTCTTACTGATTGTGTCCATGTAGTTTTTTACAAGCCAGGTGTTGTAAGGAATATTTCCGGCTGTATAAACCAGAACAAGTCCCCATAGTGTATCAAGTCCACCAAGGCGATAAAGTATTACATAAATTGCGACCATTCCAACAAAAGAAGGAAAAATCTGCAAAATCAAAAGTGACATAAGAAAGGGCTTTTTAAAAGTAAAGTTGAACCTTGAAAATACATAAGCACTAAGAGATGATGTAATTACGGTCAAAGCCATAGTTGCTGTAGAAATTTTCAGAGTATTGAAAAACCAGTGGCCATAATCCGTCTTTGTAAAAAGTTTTACAAAATGCTTTACAGTAAATCCATCTGCAAAAGGAACTATATTTAAGCCTGCAATATTGTTTGATGGAGAAAATGCCGCACTAACAATATAAACCAGAGGATAAATTACAAAAAAAGCGATTATAAAAAATATTAAATAAATTACTGAACGATTTATTGCTGAACCTGTAGTTTTTTCCTGCATCATACTTCACCCTCCTTATAGGCTTTTGTCTGTCTGAACTGGAAAATTGCAAATGGAGCCAGAACTATGAAAATCATTACGGCAATTACAGATGCATAGTTATACTTCATAAGTGTAATTGTGAGCTTGTAAATCCAGGTTACAAGAATATCAGTTCCGCCTGCCAGAGTTGTTGTAGAATCTGCAACAACTGGTGAACCTCCAGTAAGGAAGAAAATTGCACCAAAGTTGTTAATATTGTGGGCAAAACTCATAATAATCAAAGGCATAGTCTGATAAAGAACCAGAGGAAGAGTTATTTTTCCCAAAATCTGAACTTTGTTTGCTCCATCCATTTTTGCTGCTTCGTACATATCCTGAGGAATAGCAGTCATTGTACCCATTGAAAGCAGCATAAAATATCCAAAACCGGCCCACAGGTTGATTATGACACAGGTAAACTGAGCCATAAGTGAAGTTCCAAGCCATGGAATAGGATTCTGAATAAGTCCAAAGTGCATAAGTGTTCTGTTTACAACACCAAAAGAACCATTCAAAAGGTTTTTCCAGACCAGCATACTCACAACAGAAGGAACAGCATAAGGCAGGATAAAGATAAAGCGGAAAACTGGTGCAATTCTTACATTAATTTCCTGAAGCTGAACTGCAACAATTAATCCACCAAAGTAACAGGTAAAGGTAGAAAGAACAGCCCAAACTAAAGTCCAGAGGGCTACTCTACCAAATCCTGCAGACCAGTTGTTATGGCCTCCCATCAATTCCTTGAAATTCTGGAAACCAACCCAGTCTACTGTATTGTTAGGAGGAATGTGACCTGGATCTGAATAATTTGTAAAAGCTACACAGATTGAAAAAATAAGTGGAACTACTACAAAAATAATTATCATTATAAAAGCTGGAGCCAATCCAAAAATTGGAAAAGACTTGCCAAGCGCTGTATTCAAATGTTCTTTTTGTTTACCAAAGTAACCCTTGCGGCAGTAATCCTTATATTCTTTGCCGGCACTTTTTACAGAAAGTACATAAACAACTACAAAAATTACAATCAGAGACAAAACAAGAATGCCGTCTATCAGCATAAAAATGGAATTGTCTCTCTGTTTTATAGGAAGCTCTGGATGTGGAGAACCGAGTGTAATTAATCCTACAAGCTTATTAAAAATCTTAGGCAAAAATACAATAAAAATGACTTCACATAAAGAAAAGAAAATGCCTTTTATATAATCATGCAGATAAAGTAAATGAGAAAGGCCCATAAAAGCAGAGGCCGTAACCTTTATCTTTTTTTCTGCACTACCGTCATTTGGAAGAGTTTTCATAAAAACCTCGTCTAAAAAAATGGGAAAGGTGAGAAAGAACAATGCCTGTATGATTCAGACAAAGTCTTCCCCATCATCTAAATATCTAAAGCTAAAGTTCTAAATTATTTACCAAGGATTGTAGCGTTACATGCATCAAGTTCAGTTTTTACGTCAGCTCCATCCCAAATATTTTTAGAAGCATTGTTCATAGCTTCCCAGTACATACCCATTTCTGGAATAGATGGCATTGGGAAAGCAT
>CAMPAL010000067.1 GCA_946631855.1 uncultured Treponema sp.
GCAAAACCGATTGCAACTCCGGCAATTCCTGCAGCACCCCAAATAGCCTTAAGATTAATTCCAAAAAGTCCAAGTACATAAAGTACAACAATTATATAAAAAATGTATTTAAGAAAGCGGATGATAACGGCAGTTCTTTGGGCTGGAAGTTTTGTTTCTGGAACCCTACGAATTGCTTTTGCAATAAGGCGGAAAATAATCCACATTACAAAGATGATAAAGACTGTTCCTAATAGTTTGAAAAGATTTTCCCAAGTTATGAAGCTTTTTATCCAGTTGATTAAGGAAGTTGTCTTACTCAATAATACTTCATCTGCTGCCTGTGATGCAGCTTCGCCAATAGTGTTAATTGTTTCGTTCATAATCTAAATTTATCCCTGATTTATTTTGAATTCAAGTGTTAATTGTCATGTTTATTTGTTGTGTTTACAGATATCATTTATCAGGCATTCCTGACATTTTGGATTTCGTGCCGTACAGATGTAACGTCCATGTAATAAAATCCAGTGGTGGGCATGCTCCAGGTACTTTTGGGGAATCCTTTCAAGTAAACTTTTTTCCACCGCTTCTGGGGTACTTCCCTGGGCAAGCCCGATTTTTGGTGAAATTCTTAAAAGATGGGTATCAACAGGCATGGTCGGCTGGTGGAAAATTACATTCAGTACAACATTTGCAGTCTTCCTGCCAACGCCAGGTAAACTCATCAGATCGTCACGATTGTCTGGAACCTGCCCCTTAAAATCTTCCAGCAGTTTTTTTGAAAGTCCTATTAAATGTTTTGCTTTGTTTTTGTATAAACCGATTGATTGAATGTAGGGGATAAGATTTTCTTCTCCAAGTGCCAGCAGTTTTTCTGGGCTGTCGGCTACCTGGAAAAGTTTTTCAGTAGCAATGTTGACACTTTTATCGGTTGCCTGAGCACTCAGAACAACTGCAACAAGCAGGGTAAATGGATTTACATAGTTTAATTTCGAAGCGGGTGCAGGATTTTGTGCCTGCCAGCGGGAAAAAACTATGTCCATTTCTTCTTCAGATAAAAGTATCATACAGTAAGTTATTTTACGGCAGCTTTAAGTTCTTCTACCTTGTCAGTTTTTTCCCAAGGGAATCCTTCGCGACCAAAGTGTCCGTAAGATGCTGTCTTGCGGTAGATAGGCTGTTTAAGGTTCAAAGTTTTTACGATTCCTGCTGGTGTACAGTCGAATACTTTTTCAACTGCTGCTTCAATTGCAGAACGAGCAACTTTTTCTGTACCAAATGTTTCAACCATAATTGAAACTGGGAAAGGAACACCAATTGCATATGCAAGTTCAACTTCTGCGCGGTCTGCAAGTCCTGCTGCAACTACGTTTTTAGCAATGTAGCGTGCCATGTAAGCTGCTGAACGGTCAACTTTTGAAGGGTCTTTTCCAGAGAAAGCTCCACCACCGTGACGTCCCATTCCACCGTATGTATCAACAATAATCTTACGTCCAGTAAGTCCTGAGTCTCCGTCAGGTCCACCAATAACAAATTTTCCTGTTGGGTTAATAAAGTATTTTGTATCGCCCTTAAGAAGGCCTGTTGGTTCAAGAACAGGTTTGATTATTTCTTCAATAATTGTCTTTTTGATTGTGTCGTAATCAACATCTGGATTATGCTGATGAGAAACAACAACTGTATCAATTCTTACAGGCTTATTGTTTTCATCATATTCAATTGTTACCTGAGATTTTGCATCTGGACGAAGCCATGCAATTTTTCCTGAATGGCGAAGTTCGTGAGCCTTAAGCAAAATCTGGTGTGAATAGTAAACTGGAGCAGGCATTAAAGCTGGTGTTTCGTTACATGCATAACCAAACATCATTCCCTGGTCTCCTGCACCCTGCTGTCCTTCATATTCATCAAGACCTTTTCCTACAACACCCTGGTTGATATCTGCAGACTGAGCATGAAGTCTGTTCTGGAAAACACAGTTTGCTCCATCAAGTCCTACATCAGCAGAGTTGTATCCAATATCAAGAGCAACTGAACGAGCAATTTTTTCAACGTTTTTCTTAAAATCTTCAAGATTGATTTTTGGATCCTGGAAACCAATTTCTCCACCAACTAAAAGAAAGTTTGTTGTAGAAAAAGTTTCGCATGCAACGTGTGCATTTGGATCTAATGAAAGACAATAATCAAGTACTGCATCAGAAACCTGATCGCATAATTTATCTGGGTGACCTTCACCAACAGATTCTGAAGTAAATAAATAGTGATTGTTAGATAAGATAGACATGTTTTGTCTCCTATTTAGCAAGATTTACCTTCTCATACGAGAAAGTTACCGCTCTGCAATTTGGATAAATCGGCGGAATGAAGTATGTATTTATTGCGACATCAATATATTGCATAAAAATTAAAAATTCAATATCTTATAATTTATATAGAAAAAAAACTTTATCTAGGAGTAAGCCATGGCTTTAAAAAAGTCTTTTTCAAAGGAGAAAAATACCTGTAAAGTAACTTTTTCAGTTTCAAAAGAAGCTGCACAGGGTGCAAAAACAGTAAATCTTGCAGGTGATTTTAACAGCTGGAGCAGTACAGATACTCCTCTCAAACAGAATAAAGATGGTTCTTTTTCAGTTACTCTTGAACTTCCTGTAGATAAAGAATTTCAGTTCCGCTATCTTTTAGATGGCTGCCGCTGGGAGAATGACTGGAAAGCTGATAAATACATTCCAGCTCCATTCAGCAATGCAGATAATTCTGTTGTTGTTACTTTTCAGAACTAAAAATCAGAAATTATAATAAATCGGTTAGGGTAAAGGTAACAACATTCTTTACTTTAACCAGTTCATTTGAAAACTTCATAGGATCAAGCTTGTCTGGAGTTTTTACTGTATAGCACAGTTCAACATGGTCCTTTTTAGAAGTGTATTCAACATTCACATCATTAATAATCATTCCATTATCTTTAATAACTTTTTCAATACCATCAGTATTTACATCAGTGTCATTAATTCTGATGTGAAGTTTTTTTGTTTTTACTGCAGGGAAAATAATTTTTTCTACACGGTTCATTATAAAAAGAACAATCAGGTCAATTGCCAGGGTGATAAGAGCAGCTCCGTACAAACCGGCTCCGCAGGCAAGTCCTATAGCCGCAGATGCAAGAATGATTGCTGCAGTTGTAAGTCCGCGGATGTTCAGTCCCTGTTTAAGAATTGCACCTCCACCAATAAAACCAATTCCTGTTACGACGGTGGAAATTACACGGGTAGGATCACCTCCACCAGTAGTAGAACTGTAGGTTTCTGCAACCCAGATAGAAACTATTGCAAGCAGACAGCAGGAAACACAAATTAATCCTAAAGTTCTAATTCCTACAGTATTCTGGTGGGATTTTCTTTCAATTCCCAAAAGAAAGCCGCAAACTAAGCTGATAAGGAGTCGTGTTCCATAAGTAAGTAACTGATCTGTCATTGTAATTTCCTGTGTTTAAAACTATTTGAAAAGAGAAAAACCTGTCTGGACTTTAGCACCAACTTTATTCCAGGTGGTGGCCTGTTTTACGGTCTGAGGGTTTTTCATTGCTCTTACTGAAACCATACTTTGAGAAAGCCAGTCTGCAATTTGTCTTTCATTTTTGTAAAATTCATTGTTTACCGGACACCTTGCCAGAAGAACAGAAAGATAATTTCTTTCATTTACATTTGCTGCAAAAGTTTCTGCTGTCGAAATGAAGGCCTGCTGGGCTGCACTTACAATTCCGCTTGCAGGAACAGACACTGCAGTTTTAGATGTAAGTATTTCGCATTTTGAAGGATATTCTTTGACCAGGAAGGAAACAAGAATTTTTTCTTTTTTCTGATCAATTCTTTTTAAAAGTTCAGAAGTTGAGTAGAAGAAAGAGTTCATCATTGTATCTACCGCATTTGAAATTTCTTCTGTTTTGTCTATTTCAAATTTGGAACAGAAATAATTTGTATCAAAGTAAAAGAGAACTTCTTCAATTGAGTTTAATTTTGTTTCTGCTTTTATGATTAATGAATGTGCGGATACTGCAGAGGATTTATTCCAGGTTGAACAAAATATGTTTTCAGATTCAAAAGAGTCTGTCTCTGCATCAGAGCGGGCAACACCGTAAACGTTTCTTCCTGCAGCTGCAAATCTTTCTGCAAAATCAAGGCTGTCAGGTAAATCTTTTCCAACTATTAAAATGCTAGACATAAGTAGATTATAACATATTATGGAATGTCGTTCCATAATATGTTATAATGAACAGCTATGAAAGTTTGGGCTAAATATTTATTGGGAGTTGCATTAGGTATACTTGCTGCCTTTATCCTTCCTACAGACAATCCGGCATGTCTTAATGTGCTGGCTTTTTTATCAGAATTATTCATTAGAATTGGCAGATATATTGTTGTACCTTTAATTTTTACTACCGCAATTTGTGCAGTTAACAAACTCCGTTCATCAAAACTTCTTTTTAAGACTTTTTTGTGGACAGGACTGGTTATTTTAGCTTCAAGTTTACTTTTGACTTTTATTGGTGTGATTTCAGTTCTTATCGTAAAACTGCCACGTATTCCAATCACTGTAGATATTCCATCTGAAGTAACTCACATTGATATTAAAGCAATGATTTTATCACTCTTCCCGGTTTCGGGCTTTAATGCAATTAGTGATGGTTCTTTCCTGCTTGTTTCATTCGTTTTTGCCTTCCTTATTGGATGGGAAAGTGCTTCTGATGAATTAGTGTTTAAACCAATCTTTGCACTTGCAGATTCCTGTGCAAAACTTTTTTATAATATTGCAAACTTTTTTACAGAAATATTGAGTATCTGCTGTGTTGCAATTGCCTGTTACTGGTTCGTAAACTTCCGTGGAATTATTGAACCTGGTATTTATACACCAATGGTTGTTATGTTCCTGGTAGACTTTGTGATTGTTGTAGGACTTATTTATCCTGTAATTTTAAGATTTGTCTGCCATGACCCGCATCCATACAAAGTGCTTTATGCAAGTATTGCTCCAATGATTTTATCTTTCTTCACCGCTGATGCAAATGTTGTTCTTCCTTTGAGTTATCGTCATGGTGCAGAAAGTCTTGGAATTCGCCGCCGCTGCCGTGGATTTACTTATCCATTGTTTTCAATTTTTGCTCGTGGTGGTTCTGCTCTTGTAGCTTCAATTTCATTTATTTTAATCTGGCGTTCATACTCAAGTTTAAGTATTCCTTTTGCCGATATCATCTGGATTTTCGGACTTTCATTTGGACTTTCTTTCCTTTTGGGCGGAATTCCTTCTGGTGGTGCTTTTATCCTTCTTACAATTTTGTGTGATAAATATGCAAAAGGATTTGAAACAAGTTTCCTTCTGTTGCAGCCTGCATCTTTAATCATCTGTTCGTTCTCTGCTTTGTTTGACACCGCAACAGCAATGGTTGGAAGTTATATCGTAGCAGTAAAAACAAAACTTATAGAGCATCATACAATTCAGCATTATATATAAAAAAGTTTTTGTTTTTATAATAGGGTTGTGTTATACTTAGATTTCACAAAGATTATTAGAAGGTATAGAAATTGGGAATATCAGCAAAAGAAATTGTAACTGGTCGTAAAACATTTTTTATTACACCAGACACATCACTTATACCAGAATCTTATCTTGAAGATTATTTTGCTCTCGGATATGAATGTTATTTTGTTGAAAATGATAAAAGAGTAAAACTTGAAAAAAAAATCGATATTTTAATTTCTCTTTTTAACGATGTTATTTTCTTTTTTAATATAGATTATCGTATTGATGGTATTGAATGGCCTGTATTAATTCGCAATTTAATTGAAAGTTATTCAAATAATGCTTCTATTGGTGTTGTTTATACTAAACGTCAGACAAAAGAAGAAAGACTTAAGCTTGAACAGAAATATCTGTATGAAATGGGATTGAACTGCGGTTGTATTCAGCTTGAGTATCAGAAAAAACAGAATTTTGAAATCATAGAAAAGATTTTGTATGCAAATCAGGCTCAGGGAAGACGAAAAAACATTCGTGCTCTTTGTACTTCTGCATGTACTTACACTTTTGTTATGGAAAGACAGACTTATACAGGCAGTCTCCAGGATATCAGTGTATCTCATATCTCTTTTATATCTTCTGATCCTTCTTTCAAAGTTCAGTTATACGAAAAAATTAAGGATTTCCATTTTAATATTCGTGGATTCCTCTTCCGCTCAGATGCAGTTTTAATCATGCAGCGTCAAGTTCCAACTGGAAATCTTTATGTATTTGCCTTTACTTCATCAACTGGAGCAAATGGACTTGATAATCGTATCAAACAGCTTTTGATTCCAAATATCTATAAACTTATGGCTTCAAACTGTAAGACACTTTTGGATCAGATTTTCACTAAGGTTGATAATGGTGATGAACTGGTTGAGTTACAGGAAGTTGAATAATAAGTAAACAGAAAAAATGAAGATATGTAGAAAATCCAGGCAATCAGTCTGGATTTTTTTTATTTTTAAAGCACAAAAATGGATTGAATAAAGAATGTTTTTTTTCGTAAAATGGTCGAACTATGGAATTTACACAAGAAACAATTGATGCACTTTCAGTTAATGAAGTCGAAATTATGAAAAAGATTGCTGAAGAATTGAACATTCGTATTCAGCAGGTTAGTACAGTTATCAGTCTTTTTGAAGAAGGTAATACAGTTGCCTTTATCAGCCGTTATCGTAAAGATAAAACAGGTGACCTGGATGAAGTTCAGGTTCGCGATTGTGATCACCTTTATAAGTCATATCATAACCTTGAAGATAGACGTCTTGAAATTGTTAAGGGTGTTTTTGCTCAGGGTAAATTAACAGAAACTTTGTACAATGCAATTATGTCTGCCACAACTTTATCTGCCCTTGAAGATCTTTGGGCTCCATTCAAGAAAAAGAAGAAGACTCGTGGTATGGTTGCTCAGGAAAAAGGTCTTGAACCACTGGCAGATGCTATGCTCAAAATGGATGATTCTTCTATTGAAAAAGAAGCAGAAAAGTTTGTAAAAACAGATAATGAAGATCCTGCCCTTAATGTAGAAACTGCCGCAGACGCTCTTGCAGGTGCTCAGGATATCCTCGCAGAACGTGTAAGTCAGGAAACTGGAAACCGCGAAAAAGTTCATGACCTCTACATCAAAACAGGCAATATTGTAACAAAGGGAATTGTTCCAGAAGGACAGTCTGAAGAAGAAGCTCAGAAGCTTTCAACTTATCAGATGTACTGGGATTATAAAGAACCTCTTAATCAGGTTAAACCTCACCGTATTCTTGCTATTAACCGTGGCGAAAGAGAAGGTGCCCTCGAAGTTACAATTGATGTTGATGTAGATGAAGCAGTAAAACTTTTGCAGAAACAGTACGAAATCAACAATAAATATCATAAAGATGCAATTGAAGATGGTGTAGTTCGTCTTCTTTCTCCTGCAGTTGTACGCGAAATCCGTTCAGATGAAGCTGATCAGGCTGATGAACACGGAATTGGTGTATTCAGCGAAAACTTAAAAAATCTTCTTATGACTCAGCCAATTAAGGGAAGTCGTGTACTTGGTGTTGACCCTGGTTACCGCAACGGAACTAAATGTGCCGCTTTGGATGAAACAGGAAAGTATCTTGGCTTCTTTAAGATTTTCCAGGAACAGGATCCACAGGGTGCTTATGATGCAATTAATGATGCAATCGATAAGTATGATATTCAGGTTCTTGCTGTCGGAAACGGAACTGGTTCTCAGGAAGTTCAGGCTATTGTTTCAAAAGTAATCAGCGAAAACTACGCAGATTCAGATGTAAAATATACAGTTGTAGATGAATCTGGTGCTTCTGTTTATTCTGCATCTCCAGTTGCAACAGAAGAATTCCCTGATCTTGATGTTATGATTCGTGGTGCAATTTCAATGGGACGCCGTCTTCAGGATCCTCTTGCAGAACTTGTAAAAATTGACCCTAAGGCAATCGGTGTTGGTCTTTATCAGCATGATGTAAACCAGAAGAAACTTGCAGATCAGCTGGATGAAGTTGTTAGTTCTGTAGTAAATAATGTTGGTGTAAATCTTAATACTGCATCTTATATGCTCTTGAAATATGTATCTGGAATTAATATTTCTACTGCAAAAAAAATTGTTGCATATCGTGATACTAATGGTAAAATTAAAAGCCGCGAAGATTTGAAGAATGTTCCAGGTCTTGGCCCTAAGGCATTTGAACAGTGTGCAGGTTTCTTGAAGATTGCAGAAAGTTCAGATCCTTTGGATAACACATGGGTTCATCCAGAAAACTATGATGCAGCCCGTGAAGTTTTACCTTTGATTCAGAAAGGCGAAAAAGTTTCTGCAGATTTAATTAAAAAGACTGCCGAAAAATACAAGCTTAGCGAATCAACTGTAAAAGATATTGTTGAAGAACTTCAGAAGCCTAATCGTGACCCTCGTGATGGATATCCTGCTCCAATTATGCAGAAAGGCGTTTTGCAGTTTGAAGATTTAAAAGAAGGCATGAAAGTTACTGGTAAGATTAAAAACGTAGTAGACTTTGGTGCTTTCGTTGATATTGGATTGCATGAAACAGGACTCGTTCATTTGAGCGAAATGTCTGATAATTTCGTAGAAAATCCAATGGATGTAGTAAAAGTTGGTGATGTATTTGAATTTACAATCATCCAGCTTGATCGTGATCGACGACGTATTGGCCTTTCTTTAAAGAGTGATGCAGCAAGTCGTGCAGGAACTAATCAAAAAAGTACTCCGGTTCGCAGAAATAATGGTGAATCAAACTCGAAGGGTGGAAACCGAAGAGTTGTAGTGGTAAAAAAAGCTTCATCTCAATCTGAAGGTAACAAAAAAAGTTACTCTGCGGGTTCTAATGATGGTGAAACATATAATCCATTTGCGGCCTTTTTTAACAAGAAATAAAGTTATATAATCTAGACTACGGAGTAGAATGATGAAAAGAAATTTTTTGATTTTATTATCAGCTTGCTCTTTATTGTTTGTTTTTTCTGGGTGTAACTTACAGATACCCCAGAAAGTTTCAGTAAAGACTGATGCAGAGTATAATTTTCAGATTGGTGATTTCAAAACTGATTTTTCAGAATCATTTAAAATGCAATCACTTTTTGAAAATTTAAGCATTGGAAACGCTCGTGTTTATGATTACTATCCAACTGGTAGTGATGTAAATGTTCAGAAGTTTTTGATTAAAATCCCACTGTTAGAAATACCTGTAGATTTTTCTTCATATTTCAACAGTTCGGCCCTTGCAGGAAACCTTGAAGGTCTTTCATTTTCAAGAGAAGTAAGTATTCCTTCAATTGCATTGAATGTATCTCAGTCAGTTAGTTCAGATCAGGTTTCTTCTGCATTGAATGCATCTTTTACATTTTCAGGTTCAAGTCAGTTTGGTACAATCAACTTTGCTACAAATTTTACAAGCGTAACTTATTCGCAGGGAAGTTTTGTAATTTCTTGTCCAACTGCTAATGATTCAACCAAAGTAACTCTTAGAAGTGGAAACAGAGAAACTTCTGCTTTCTTTAGTAGTGGAACTGCAACAATTCCAATCAGTAATTTCCCAATCTACAAAGCCTCTACAACACTGGAGTTTAGTCAGGATCCTGGTGGAACTTATTTAGGAACTATTGCTTCTGGAAGTGTTCTTTCAAGAGTTGAAGGAATTACAGTTGATACTCCTATTAGTATTCCAACTGTTAATTCATCTATTGATTTAAGTTCTTACAGCAGTACATTTACAAGCTGTACAATTGATCGTGGTAGTTTGAATACACGTATTACATTCCCTGAGGCCTGGTCTGGAATTACCGTTACTTATGGAATGTCAGCAAGTGGTGGACTTTCATTTACTATGCCTGCAGAAGAAGAAGGTGTAAGTAAGACTGTTAATTTGAGTGGAAAAACAATTACACCTGAATCAATTTCAATTTCTACAACAATGTCTTTCAGATTGACTAATGCAACTTTCACACTTGCAGATTTAACTTTTGCTGTTTCAAGTCAGATTGAAAAATTCTCATCAATTAATCTGGAACTTTCTGGACTTACAACAAGTTTTTCTCAGAGTCAGGCCCTTCCAGATTCAGTTCTGTCTACTGTAATATCTATTGGTCTTGGTGTTTGTGGTCTTACTGGAACTTATACAAATACTTTCCCAACAGGAAATAATATCAGTCTTACAGCTTCTTCAAATTTCCTGGGGCTTACAGAAAGCACTCAGACTTTTGAAGCAGGCACAAGCAATGGTGAAATTTCACTTTTGACATCTGGATCACATACTGTTCAAATTGGTTCTCCAGCTCCAAAATTCAACAGTTGGGATTTCTCTGCTTCAATCGCACTTCCTGGTTCAGATTCTTCACATCCAAATAGGCTTATTATTCAGAATGTAGAATCTGGAGCAACTTATTCTCTTGCAATGACTTTAACACCTCAGATTGACTGGAGTCAGATTACAATTGATACAAGTGGTTTCTCTTTGAATAATTCCAGTGATTTGGGATTCAGTTTAGGTTCACTTTTCCAGGAATTTGATAATCAGTTCCATACAAGTTTTGCCAGTGAAATTGCCGTAGATTCTCTTCCAGTTTATCTTTACTGTAGTAAACCTGAAGTTAATCAAAATACTGATAATCCATTTGAGAATGCAGCATTCAGCGGAAATGTAAGTCTTTATACAGGAAGTACATCAACAAGCTCAAATACAGTTAATCTTGTAAATGGCAGTATTACTTTCCAGAATCCTCCAGATTTACAGATTTCTAACAACGTAGTAAAAACAGATATTTCTGGTTACAGTGCATCTATATATAAGGATTTAAGTTCTATCATCAATAATGGTAGTACAGAAAATCTTCACCTTGCTTACAATCTTTCATTTACAAATGGAAGTGGTGACCCTGAAATTGAAATTACACCAAGTATGCTTCAGTCAACTTCATCAGCATCAGTAATTGGTGTAACTGCCATGATTATTGTTCCTTTGAAGTTTAATACAAAATCAAATCCTCTTGAAATTGATATTTTCAGTTTGATGGGAGGTTCAATGACAAGTGGTGATTTGTTTGGTCGTTCAGCAGCTTCAGATTTTGATCAGATTCAGGAATATCTCAAGACTATCAGATTTGTTTCTTTGACTTATGATGCTAAAAAAATGCTTTTCTATTCAAATCCAGACATAAGTCTTAAGGTTGATTTTACAGAGCCTGCAATTAGTAAGACTTGTAAACTCAGCGGAGATACATTGACTGTTTATGGTTCAGAAATTGATTCAATGCTTAGTACTTATCCTCTTACTGCTCCTTCTGTAAAAATTTGTATAGAACCAAATACAACTCTTTCAATTTCCAGAGTTCTTGGAATTGATATGAGTCTGGCACTTAAAATCAAAACAGATGGAAAAGTAACACTTTTCGGAGGTCAGTAATGAAAAAGCTTATATTATTAATTTCTACACTGGTAATATTTAGTTCTGGTCTTTTTGCCTTCGATTTTTTTGGTGACAGATTTTTTGAAATAAAGGCCGGCGTAGATCTTGGTTTATCAAACAATGCAACAACAATTGATAGAATATTCAAACAAAATCTGGAAATAGATCTTAAAGATTTAGCAAGTCGTGTGCCAGATTCTGGATTTGATCTTTCACTTTTTGCAAAGCCTGGTGTGCAGTCAAAACTTGCAATTGGTCCATTCTCTCTGGCATTTCAGAGTGGTCTTGAAATGCACAATATCACAAATATAGGTGATGACCTTTTTGATTTTCTTGGTTATGGAAACAATCTTGGTCAGACTATAACTGTTGATGTAAAAGATGATTTAGACGTTTTTGCTTATTATCAGATTGCACTTGGTCTTAAATTCAAACGCTTCAATATCAAGCTTGCTCCATCAGTATTCCTTCCACTTGTTGCTACTTCAGGAAAAATTGGTGATATTACTGTAGAAAATGACGCTTTGGGAAATTTCAATCTTAATCTGAATCTCAATGCAAAACTTTATTCTATAGTTGATATTCAGAAATTAAGAGAAATGGAAATCGATCCATATGCTTTGATTAAGAATGCAGGTTATGATCTTGCCGGTCAGGTTGATTTGCCTTTGTCTAAAAAACTTCTTGTTTCTGCATATGCAAGAGTTCCTCTTGTTCCAGGAACACTTAATACAGTTTCAAGTTTAACTGGTTCTTACAGCTTTACTGCAAATCTTGCTACTCAGTCTTACAATTCTTCTGATTTTCAGTATCAGATTGGTTCAGGAAGTCAGGCTGAATATAAGATTCACCGACCTTTGAAGGCAGCTCTTTATCTGGATTATTATCCTATTAAGAATTTCCTCTGCCTGCACTTAGGTGGTGGTGCTGGAATTTTCCGTCCATTCTCAGAGGAAATTCACTGGTATCCTGAATATATTGCAGGACTTAATTTGAATCTCCTTGGAATTGTAAAGATGAATCTTTCTACAGAATACACAGACAGAGTTTTTGTACATCAGGCAGGACTTTCATTGAATGTAAGATTGATTGAAATTACAACAGGAGTTTCAGCTCAGTCATCAGATTTTGTTAAGAGTTTTACCGGAGCAGGATTTGGTGCCTATGTTTATGTAACAGTAGGTTTCTAATCTGAAATATCTTAATTCATAGACCGTCGGATTAATTTCTGGCGGTCTTTTTTCTTTTATAATCACTTTTAACGCATTCATTGACTTGAACATCCCCTTTAGATAAAATGAGATAAGGAGCATGAATCAAATGTTTAAGATCTTAGAGAAGAAACAGCTTTCAGCTGGCGTATTCTATATGAGAGTCGCTGCGCCTGAAATCGCTCGTAACCGCAAAGCCGGTCAGTTTGTAATCGTTCAGGTAGACGAAGAATACGGAGAAAGAATCCCATTAACAATAGCAGATGGAAATGCAGAAGAAGGATGGATTGCTTTAGCTTTCCAGCCAGTAGGAGCATCAACTTTTAAATTGTCCTTGATGAATGAAGGTGATAGTCTTCCAGCTCTTTTAGGACCTTTAGGAAATCCTTCTGAAATTGAAAAATATGACCGCCCGGTTTTAATTGTTGGCGGTGGATTTGGTGTAGCTCCTTGTTACCCAATCGTACAGGCTCATAAAGCAATTGGAAACAAAGTTGTAATGGTTCTTTGTGCTCGTAATAAAGATTTAATCATTTATGAAAAGGAAATGAGAGCCCTTGCTGATGAAGTTATAATTATGACTGATGATGGTTCTGCTGGTCGTAAGGGTGTTTCAACAGTTCCTGTAAAAGAAATGTGTGAAAGTCAGTGTCCTCCTGCCGAAGTAATTGCAATTGGACCTCCAATTATGATGAAGTTCGTTGCAATGACAACAAAAGAATACGGAATTAAAACAACTGTTTCATTGAACACAATCATGATTGATGGAACTGGCATGTGTGGTGGATGCCGCGTTTCTGTTGGTGGAAAAACAAAGTTCGTATGTGTTGATGGTCCAGAATTTGATGCTCACCAGGTTGACTGGGACAATATGATGATGCGTATGAAGTCATTTAAAGCTCGTGAACAGGCAGATGACCACAAGTGTCGTATGCAGGCTCAGGCAGATGCTTTAGCTAAATAGGACAACGAAGGAGGCATGATAAAAAAGTAAACGAACAAGCGGTAATGTGATACGCTGAAGT
>CAMPAL010000068.1 GCA_946631855.1 uncultured Treponema sp.
TGAAGAAGGTTATGATGGATTCAGCCTGGGACGGAAACTGGTTTATGCGTGCTTACGATGCAAACGGCCAGAAGATGGGTTCTCACGAATGCGAAGAAGGCCAGATCTTCATCGAGCCACAGGGCTTTGCAATCATGTCTGATATTGATAAGGATGCAACCAAGAAGACTCTGGCTGCAATTGACGAACGACTGAACACAAAGCATGGTCTTGTTTTGAACAACCCTGCATTCAGCAAATACTATATTCAGTACGGTGAAATTTCTACATATCCAGGTGGATACAAAGAAAATGCCGGTATTTTTACACATAACAATGCATGGATTATCTGTGCTGCTGCTTATGCAGGAGAAGGTAACCAGGCTTTCAAATACTACTCAGAAATTGCACCTGCATACACAGAAGAAACTTCTGACATCCACAAGACTGAACCATATGTTTACGGACAGATGATTGGTGGAAAAGATGCAGGTTCGGACATCGGACAGACAGGCAAAAACTTTGGTCAGGGCAAGAACTCCTGGCTCACAGGAACAGCTGCATGGAACATGGTTGCAATCAGTCAGTACATCCTTGGTATTCAGCCAGACTTTGATGGACTTAAAATTGATCCTTCAATTCCTTCTGATTGGGATGGATTTACTGCAACACGTTTGTTCCGTGGTGCAAAGTACAACATTACTATCAAAAACCCAAGCCACGTTTGCAAGGGTGTAAAAACAATGCTCGTAGATGGTACTGCAATTGAGGGTTGTGTAGTTCCATTCGTAGAAGGTAAAAAAGAAGTAAATGTTGAAATTACTTTAGGCTAAGCAAAAAATGCTTAAAAAAAATCCCCAAAACAGATTTCTGTTTTGGGGATTCTCAAGCTGTGACAAAGCCTTTCAAACACCTTTGATTTTTTTCAAAGGTGTTTTTTTTATTTAATAATACCTGTCAGGGTTTCTGAAATACTGAAACAATTATCACCAATATTTTCGATACGTCTTACAACATCAATGTACAAAAGTTCGGCTTTAACATCAGCACCACCTTCGAGACGTTTTCTGGCAACTTTTTTCAAGTCTTTACGGAATGCATCAATTCCATCTTCCAGCTCTGCAGCCATATCAAGTTTATCCTGAGTAAGCTGAGTATTAATATTTCGACGAATAAACTGAAGAAACTGACGAACAAGTTCAATATATGGCAAAAGACGATCCATATCGGCCTGCTGGAACTTCATCTTCTTTTCGATACTACGAACAATCAGCATAATTGTTGCAAAGCAGGAATCACTCATATTTTCAAGTTCATCAACAATCTGAATCATTCCTGAAATATGTTTAATCTGTTTATCTGTAAGCTGCATAGATTCACACTTAATAAGGAAGTGAGTAATCTGTTCATGCATCTGATCAACATAATCTTCTGCCCGGGTACTTTCTTCTGCATAATTTTCGATAAATTCCTGAGTACGCTTTGTAACACCAATCTGAATTTTATCAAACATATCACTTACAACATCAGTCATATCTGCAATGGCTTTTTCAACCTGAATGATATGAGTTGTAACACTGTCTTTTCCAGGATGTTCGGTGAATTCAAGTTTATATACAGAGGAAACATTTTCTTTATCATCTTTAATAATCTTCTGAGTAAGCTTTACAAGTGGATTCTGTAATGGCAGGAAGATAAGTGTTGATAAAGTTTTAAATACTGTATGAAGCATTGAAATACGAATTGCAATGTTTGAATTAGCATGACCAGGAGTAAGGAAAACAACAAGATTTAAGAAAGGCTTAAAGAAGATAAGGGCAAGTGCTGTACCAAACACATTAAAAAATACGTGGATTAAGGCAGAACGTCTTGCATCAGCACGGGTTCCTACCGCAGCAAGAATAGCATCGATTGTAGAACCAATATTACTTCCCAAAGTCATTGCAGCAGCAAGTTCCCATTTGATTAAACCATTGTAGGCCATTGTAATTACGATGGCAGAAAAAGCAGATGATGAATGAAGCAAGGCTGTAATAAAAATACCAATTCCAAAGCCTGCAAGAAGAGCAAGAGGGCCTGTTCCTTGAATCTTAAAAAGCCAGCCAAGCTGTTCTGGTGTAAATACAGCAGAAAGACCACTCAATCCAAAGAAAAGCATACCAAATCCCATAATGGCCGATGCCCAGTTTTTGTATGCCCCTTTTTTAAGGATGGAGATAAAATAGCCGAGTCCAAAAAGCGGAATGGCAAATGCAGAAATCTTAAAATTGAATCCGAAAATTGCGACAACCCAGGCTGTAATTGTAGTACCAATATTAGCACCAAAAATTACCCCAACAGATTGAGTAAGAGTCATAAGGCCAGCATTAACAAAAGTAACTACCATTACAGTTGTTGCACCCGATGACTGAATAATCATTGTAACAACAAGCCCTGTCAGCAGTGACATAAAACGGTTACCAGTTAAAACAGAAAGTGCTCTCTGAAGTTTTTCTCCCGCACTTTGCTGAATACCGTCACTCATGAGCTTCATTCCATAAAGAAGGAAACCAAGACTACCAATAAGCTCTAAAATGGGCTGTATAACATTCATTCCTATATACTATCAAAAAAACAGCGTCCTTTTCAAGAAAAATAAAATAAGGTAAAATATACATATGGGTATGGGAAAGAAAAATTTTATTTTTATAGTTTTATTCAGTCTTCTTATCACTGTAAATTTTACAGCCTGTAAAAAAAATAAAAAAACAAATTCAGATACATTAACTGCAGAATTAACTGCAACGGAAACAGACTATTCAGAACTGGCGGAGAAACCTCAAAACTGGCATGTTACCGGAAAAAAAATCCTGGTTATTCTGGGATATGGTTTTAACGAAGCACCTGCATCTGAAAATCTTATAAATGCGATAGAAGAAAATTTTGGTCTTTCGTCGGAAGAAGGCCTGGTAAAAACAATCATTTTTCCTGATGACTTTAAAAGAGGAATAAGATCTTACCCAAGCGAACTTTATTCAAAGATTCAGGAAGAAGATGAAAATCTTGCTGGAATTATAATTTTAGGAGCTCCTGAAAATACACACATTGCTTTTGCAAGAAATCAGGATAACTGGAATCAGGAAGTTCCTTACCCGGTTATTGCACTTTTCCCTCAGGATGAAGTACTTGGTCTTGAATCTACCTGTGACATTGTTCTTGATAAGGGGCACACAACTTCCCCTGATGCAGAAATGCTTTCTGAAGAAATTGCAAATCAACTGATTAAAGAAGCTCCTGAAGTTCTTGTTGAAACCATAAAATACATTCAGGACCTTTCTTATTCTCTGGAAAAGAATTCAACAATTCAGACCCACCTGGTACAGATGCTGAAAAATAAGAATATCCATCATTACATTGATCCAGAAACAGGCCTTCAGTCAATTAATCACTTTGTTTTAAACTAGGAAGCAAATGATAAAGAAAATCATACAGGAAACAAAAAATCTGATTGGCTCAAAAAAAGATATTGATGCTCTGGCTGTAAAAGAACATGCAAGACTTCTGGTCATTTCAGATTCTCACGGTCACTATCAGACTCTTGAAGAAATTGTAAAACGCTATGGCTCTCAGTGTGATGGACTTGTTTTTTGTGGTGATGGAGCGGGAGATATTTCGCAACTTCTGAAACTTTCTAAAAGTGATTCAGATTTAAGGGCCTGCATTCCTCCTGTAATAGCCCTTGCACGAGGCAACGGCGACCCATCCACTTACCCTGTAGATTCAGATCTCTCTATTTCCATCCCTAACGCTCAGATTTTTACTGTAAACGGTCGTTCAATTCTGCTTGTTCATGGACACAGAGAAGCGGTTGATTTTGGCATGGAAAACCTTGGCTTAGAAATGCAGCTTTCAGACTGTAAACTTGCTTTTTACGGACATACCCATATTGCACGTGAAGAAAGAAGTGAAGATTACATGTTTGTAAATCCAGGAAGCTGTGCAAGACCAAGAGGCGGACAACCTGCAGGTTTTGCAATTGCAACCATCGAAAAAAAATTTGTTGATATAGCTTTTATCAAAATGGAAATGAATGACAGAGGTGAAAAAATCTACTCTATCTGGACACCTTATTACTAAGAAAAACTGAATCCAAAGGAATCGTGTCCAGGATAAACTAAGGTTCCAGCTGGAATTTCTTTTCTTAATCTGCTAAGACTATGGATTATAGTTGCTTCGTCTCCACCATACATATCAGTACGACCATAACCGTCATAATCAAAAAGAGTATCACCTGTAATTAAAAGATTTTCATCCTTTTTATAAAGACAAATGGAACCTGGAGAATGACCAGGAGTGTGGAGGACTTTCCAGCCAAAAAGCTCTGAACCTTCTGTAAGAACAGTATCGGCTGGAGGTTGTTTTGCAAGAACTTCAAAAAGGTCTGTTGCCCCGAAAAAATTTACAACAGAAGTATTCATAGGTCCGGGTGGATTCAAAAGTTCCTCCACCTCCTTCTGGTGAATACAAACCTGGACTTCAGGAAATACTTTTTTTATCCGGGCAATACCTGTAATATGATCAAAGTGTGAATGTGTCAGGACAACTGCAAGACAGTTTAATTTTTTGCTTTCAAGATAATCTGTTATTTTGTTTTCATCTCTCGAAAGACTACAGGCCGCAGGATCAACAACAAAACATTTCTTTTCAGATTTATCGCCAATATCTACGACCAGAGAATTAACGCCAAAAACACCGCTTCTAATTACATGTATTGCCATAAAAAATATTAAACACCAAATGGTTCTTTATCAGCGGCTGCTTTTTCTGCTGCTGCATAAGCTGCTGCGTCTTCTGCTGCCATTTCTTCTTCAGAAATCTGATTTGCAGATGGAACTGAAACTGCTGCAGTTTCTACAGTCTCTTCAGAAGTTTCTAATTCTTCTTCATCAGTTTTCTGACGGCTGTAACTAACAGCAAGTTTGCGACCACGATATTCATAACCATTTAATTTATCAATTGCAGTCTGAGCATCTTTTGTATAAAGCTGAACAAAAGAATAATTAGCAAGAACTTTAATATCACCAATACTTTCACGATCAATTCCTGCAACACCAATCAAAAGACCAACTAAATCTCTTGGGTAAACACGGCGATTTTTTCCAATGCTGATAAAGATTGAAGTTCCTTCACCTTCTGGAATTTCTACACGTGGATGACGTGGTCTTTCTTCTGCAGCAGGAGCAGCTGTTTCAGAAAAAGTATTTGATGTTCTTTCACGAAGATTTCTGCTGTTAGACTTTTCTCTGCGGTCATTACGTTCATTATGGTCACGATGATTGTTACCAAATGAATGATAATGCTTCAAAGCTTCTTTCAAAAGATATGCAAGAACATACTTTCTAACTGTGAGTGGAACATTTTTCTTAAAAAGTTTGTTCAAATCTGAAAGCATGTCCACATTTTCTGTACTTTTTACTTTATCTGTTGCTGATTCAAGAAATTCTGCAACCTGATCTTCATTAATCCTAAATTCACGATTAAAAGCCATAATTTTCACCTCGTTAAAATTGTAAAATGTATCCGGAACTAAATTTCTTAAAGCCTGTACGTATTAATAACGGCTGTAATAAATCCGGAGCAAAAAAATCTGGTACTAAAACCCAGTTAGTTCCCATTTTCTCGAGCTTAGTAATACACAAATTTAATAATTCTGTGCCAATGCCCAATCCACGGAACTGTTCAGGAACAAAAAGACTTGTTATTGAAAAAATCTTTTCCTGACCCTTTGATATTAATGATGCTGTTATGCATCCTGAAAAATCATCAGAAAGACTGTTGCAAACATAACCGGTTTGAACTGCAGCTTTATCATTTTCAAATTGATTCTGCCACATCGTGTAAATTGCATTAATTACTTCTGATGGAAGTTTTTCATTTTCACACACACTTGCATTTACATTTGAAATTATAGTCTTTTTATCAACAGACGGATCATAGTCATCAAAAGAAAAATCATCATGCACAAGATTAACATCTGATTCCGAAAGCTGATCTAATTTTTCAAGACCCCATATTTCACGCAAGGAATTGAACCATTCATTGATACGTGCTGACATAGTTCTGTGTTTAAAAATATGCCATCGTTTATCAATTTCGGGATAACTTTTCAAAATATTTCTAAAATTCTTAAATACCCCCCTTCCTGAATGCAGAACATTCTGTAATTCATCATGTGCAAGTGGTGAGTGAAGCTGATTAACAAAGTCCTCACGAATCTGAAAACCATCTGCTGATTTCCATTCAGGTAAACTATAAAAATTTTCTTCATCAGGAGCATGCAAAGCCCCATCTACCAACTGATTTAAGGCAGCATCTACAACATATACAGTTTCCTGATTATCCATTGCAGATATAATGCTGTCTATAAGTTCATCAGTCAGAGTAAAAATCATAATTATTTAGGCAAATCTGATTTAGATGCTACAATTTTGCTGATAAGGCCATATTTTACAGCTTCATCAGAATCCAGCCAGTAGTCACGATCAGTATCTTTTGTAACCTGTTCTAATGATGTACCAGTCTGATCCGAAATAATCTTATTTAATTTAGCACGGATTTTTTCCATGTCTTTTGCATAAATTTCAATATCAGTAGCAACACCACGCATTCCACCAAGTGGCTGATGGATCAAATAACGGCTGTTTGGCAATCCAAAACGACGGTCCTTATCAACCGAAAGCAAAACCAAAGTTGCTGCAGATGCAATCAATCCCATTCCTATAAGATAAACAGGAGCTTTTACATAACGGATTACATCAAAAATAGCAAATCCTGCATCAACATCACCACCAGGAGAGTCAATGTACATATAAATTGGAGCTTTTTCGTCTTCTGAATCCAAAATAAGAAGCTGACGAACAATTGAATCAGCCAGTTCTTTATTAATTTCACCAGTTAAAATAATCTGACGAGTCTTCAAAAATTTGTCTGAAAACTGTTCTGGTGCTTTCTGTTTTTTTTCTTCATCCTCATCATCAAAAAGAGGAACATTGTAAATTGATTTTGTAGTCATACTATAAATATAATGGAAAAATAACCCATTGGCAATTAAAAAGGCTTAACTAAAAAAAGTTCTTTCTTGATTAAATAAATATATTGTTATATTTTAAAAACAGGTAAGATTTATTACCATTCTTCTTGATTTTTTTCCCCATCATGTTAATATCGAAATAAGGGTAGGTTAAACGTTTAACCACAATAACCTTACACCGGCCATAAATGGCCTTACACAGGAGAAAAAATGAACTTAGTCAACATTGATGCAGGACATGACAAAAATCAAATCAGTCGTGATATTTATGGTCATTTCAGTGAACATTTAGGACGCTGTATTTACGGCGGATTCTGGGTTGGAAAAAAATCAGATATTCCAAACATCAACGGATTCAGAAAAGATGTCATTGAAGCTTTTAAAGAAATTGATATTCCTAACCTTCGCTGGCCAGGCGGATGTTTTGCTGATGAATATCACTGGAAAGATGGAATTGGTCCATACGAAACTCGCAAAAGAATGATCAACACTCACTGGGGTGGAGTTCTTGAAGATAACAGTTTTGGAACACATGAATTCCTGGAACTTTGTGAACTTCTTGGTTGTAAACCATACATCAATGGAAACGTAGGAAGCGGTTCAGTTCAGGAAATGTCTGAATGGATTGAATACATTACTTTCAATGGTGAATCTCCTATGTCTAAACTCAGAGAAGCAAACGGACATAAAGATCCTTGGAAACTTCCTCTCTTTGGTGTAGGAAACGAAAGCTGGGGCTGTGGCGGAAACATGAAACCAGAATACTATGCAGATCTCTACCGCCGTTATCAGACATACGTTAGACAGTATGGTCCAGATAAAATCTTCAAGATTGCCTGTGGTCCAAACTCAAGCGACTGGAACTGGACTGAAGTTTTGATGAGAGAAGCTGGAAACTTTATGGACGGACTTTCTCTCCACCACTACACAGTAGAACCAGACTGGAATAACAAACATACAGCAACAAACTTCGATGAAAAAGGCTGGTACATGGCACTTAGAAATGCAAGCTTCATGGAAACACTTGTACGCCGTCACGATGAAATAATGAGCAAGTACGATCCAGACAAAAGAGTTGCCCTTGTTGTTGATGAATGGGGAATGTGGCACGCTGTTGAACCTGGTACAAATCCAGGCTTCCTCTATCAGCAGAATACAGTACGCGACGCTCTTGTTGCAGGTATTACTCTTAACATCTTTAATAATCACTCTGACCGTGTAAGAATTGCAAACATTGCTCAGGCTGTAAACGTTCTCCAGTCTCCAGTACTTACAGAAGGTAACAAGCTGGTTAAAACACCAACCTGGTATGTATTCCACATGTACAAGGCTCATATGGATGCAACTCTTCTTACTTCTTCAGTAGCAACAGACTACACAGGAGATGCAGCTTCTTACCTTCCAGCTATCACTTCATCTGCAAGTAAAAAAGATGGAGTTTACACAGTAACTCTTACAAATGCAGATTTGAACGAAGCAAAAGATGTAACAGTTTCTCTGTCAGGTTTAAAGAACAAAATAAAAGAAGCAAAAGCCCTTGTTCTTGCTGGTGAAAAAATGAACAGCATGAACACCTTTGATTCACCAGACCAGGTTGTTGAAAAAGCACTGGAAACAAAAATCAACGGTAACGACATTGCTATCAAAATGCCTGCTCGTTCTGTAGTAACCATTACAATCAAATAAATATGCCTCTTTGCCCTGAATGTGAAAACAAAGCATATCTCGCAACTCTGGAAATGACTCCTGAACTGGTGGAAGAAATATCTCAGCAGGAGCCATGCCCGGATTTTGCAGGAGAAACTGAATACAGACGACGCCTCGCAATTTGTAATGCCTGCAGCAAACTTATTGGAGGCATGACCTGTTCCGAATGCGGATGTTTTGTTCAATTCAGGGCAAAACACATTTCTGCCCACTGTGCAAACCAAAAATGGTGATATAATCAATACATGCCTAAAAACTATTTACCACTAATGATGGAAACCTACCCATGTCCATACTTTCAAAACAGGGCAGCATCCGAACTTTACACCAGCGTTCCATGGATTCAGAACCAGACTGGAGAAGATATAAATCAGACCTATTTATACTCAGATTTAAAAAATCAGGGTTTTTGTCGAAGTCATGATACTTTTTACAAATACAAATGTGCCTGGTGTAATGAATGCAGACCCATCCGCCTGCGTACAAATCTTTTTAAACCATCAAAAAGTCAAAGAGTTGTTTTAAGAAAAAATCAGGATTTGAAAATATTGATAAAAGGTCCTGGAGAAGAACCTGGCGATGAACAGGCCCTCCTCTACCGTGAATATGAATACTATCACAACAAGGATGATCCAAACTTTCAGAAAAAGACAATCGAAGAAGCAAAAAGGGTTCTCAAATACATGAACACCGGCTACAAAGGCATCTGGAACATGGAGTATTACCTGAATGAAAAACTGATTGGTGTTGGAATTCTTGATTATACAACAGACCGGAACAATCAGATTTCTGCCCTCTGTTCAACCTATTTTTATTATGACACAAGCGAAGAAATCAGAAAAAGAAGTCTGGGTGTTTACAGTGTTTTAAAAGAAATCGAAATCTGTCAGGCAATGAACATTCCTCTGTATTACCTTGGACTTTATCTGCCAGACTGCAAAAAGATGAACTACAAAATTAATTATCAGCCCTGCGAAATCCTCCTGAATAAAAAATGGGTTCCATACACCGAAAAATGCAATAAAGTCAAAAAAGTGGGGACTGACCTCAAACTTCCACCACCCGGCCATTTTTCCAGCCTGCATCCGGACATCTGTTTTATTTCGGGCAGCATAGATCAGAACTTTTTGAAAACCGCATACACCCAGGCAGCTTTTCCCTGGTTCAACGAAACCGAAGGCGAACCTGTTATCTGGCGAAGTCCCGATCCGCGTTTTGTGATTTTTCCAGAAAATCTGCACGTTTCAAAATCAATCAAAAAAGTTCTAAATCACAACCCTTTTACTTACACCATCGATAAGTGTTTTTTAGAAGTGATGAAAAACTGTGGCAGTGTAGAACGTCAGGGGCAAAATGGCACCTGGATTGGACCAAAAATGCTGGAGGCCTACAATAAACTTCACCAGGAAGGCATAGCACACAGCATTGAAGTCTGGCACGATGATAAACTTGCAGGAGGATTTTACGGAGTTCTGGTGGGTTCAATTTTCGTTGGAGAATCCATGTTCACTCTGGAGGACAATTCCGCAAAAACCGGATTCGTTCTTTTTGCCCGGGAGTTTTTCGCCCGTGGTGGAAAACTGATTGACTGTCAGGCCTACACCGATAATATGGCCCGTTATGGAGCAATGGATATTCCTCGCAAAGACTACTTAAAACTTCTGAAAAAATATTCAAAAATCACTTTTAATTTTGATAATTTTTCCAGTTTATTTATAAAGAATAATAACCTAAAATAAAATTATAAAAGAGGAGATAAATGAGCACTTCTTACAATAAAAATGATGTAGCACCAGTCCCACCAATGGGATGGAACAGCTACGACTATTACAACACAACTGTAAATGAAGATCAGGTTCGTAAAAATGCCGAATACATGGCAAAAAATCTGAAAAAATACGGCTGGGAATATGTAGTAATTGATATTCAATGGTCAGATCCAGATGCAGGCAAACGCAACAAAGAAGGAATTCAGTATATTCCATTCAGTCGTTTTAACATTGATGAATATTCCCGCCAGATTCCAGCAGAAAATCGCTTTCCTTCTTCAGCAAATGGAGCAGGATTTAAACCTCTGGCAGATTACATTCATTCTCTGGGACTCAAGTTTGGCATCCACATTATGAGAGGTATTCCACGTTTTGCAGCCCACGACCACCTGGCAATTAAAACTCACGACGGAAGTAAAATCACAGCAGATATGATTGCAAATCCTTACTCCATCAGCCGCTGGAACCCAGATATGTATGGAGTTGATGCTTCAAAACCATACGCACAGGACTACTACGATTCCTGTTTCGAACTGTATGCCCAGTGGGGAGTTGATTATGTAAAGGTAGATGATATCTGCAATACAAACATGTACCCTTCAAATCCTTACTCTGCAGAAAAAGAAATTGAACTTATTGCAAATGCCATCGAAAATTCTGGACGTGCAATGGTACTTTCTTTATCACCAGGACCTGCCGTTATAGAAAAAGCCCACCACTACAAAAATTATGCAAACATGTGGCGTATTACTGATGATTTCTGGGACGACTGGAAACTCCTCAAAGCAATGTTCGAACGCTGCGAAGTATGGCAGTCTCACGTTGGTGGAGGAAACTGGCCAGACTGTGACATGCTTCCTATGAACGTACTTGGCTATGGCTGGGGTGATTTAGAAAGTTCTTCCAACAAAGGCTGGAAATGCAAATTTACTCAGGAAGAAACCCGCACCATGCTTACCCTCTGGTCAATTTTCCGTGCCCCATTGATGATTGGAACAGACCTTCCACAGCTGGATGATTTCAACCTCAGTCTTCTTACAAACGAAGAAATAATCGAGATGAACAAAAATCCTCTTCAGGCTTATCAGGCAAGTCCAAGCTGCAATACAAATCTTGTAACCTGGATAAACGAATGTCCTGACCAGTCATCCTACTACGAATGTCTTTTCAATTTAAGCGAAGAAGAACAGACTGTAAAACTCAATCTTACAGTTGGTAAAAATGATAATATCCGCGATTTATGGGAAAAGAAGGATTTAGGTTCTAAGGCCGAATTCAAAATTGCACCACACTCTTGTAAAGCCCTAAAGATTAAAGTTTCTAAATAATAAACTTTGTGACAAAAAAATTTCATTTAAAATACGTCGAGTCAAGGCACGCGTACGCTTAAAGCCTTGACTTCGCCGTTTTGAGGGTTTTGTAATAAACCCTCAATAAAACTCCTAGAACTTTCCACCACCAAGTTTTAAAGTCAGTTTTAATGAAACTGTTGGATTTTTATCATAACTAGCCCAGGTAAGATATGGTCCCATTCCAACAGAAAAAGCTGAAACTGGAGAATAAGTAAGCATTGCAGAAACTGTCATTGTATTAAACAAAGAAGAATATCCGCTGTTATCCAGATAAGTTTTTGCTTCACCAGTAAGCTGATCCTTTCCAAAATTTGCCATTGCAAACAAAGTTGCTGTCAAATCTGTAGTTCCGAAAATACGACCAAAGTTTACAACAGCTGCCACATTATGCCCTTTTGTCAGACTTGGAACAACAATATGGTGTGTTGTATATGGCGGTGTCGAATCTGTATAAGTTTCATCCACCAGATTATCAATACTATTACCATCATAATAATACTGTGCTGCAAGAGTAATTGAAGGGTCCTTCCAGTAGCGGCTGAAACCTACTGTAGCAAGGAAAATACTTGTTTTATTGTCCCAGTTTTTATTAACTTTCCATTCAGAATTTGCTCCATAACGGTAAACAAATTCTCCAAACATAGAAATATTCTTCAAACTTCCTGTAAGAGTAATCATTCCTTTTGGAGCAGTTTCATACTTCCAGAAAGCCCCAAGTCCAAGCTCCCAGCCACCAAGAACCAGTTCATACTTTCCAGCAAGAGCAGTATCACGAACATAGGATTCTGCAGTAGTCTGATTTGTAAAATTGGTAGAAGGAATTACATAAAGCCAGAGGCAGTTTTGAGAATCTGGGAATGTAATCTGAGTTCTTAAATTCAAACTACCTTCAACCTGAGCAGAAGTATCTTCAGGATTTATAGAAGAAGTATTTATCATATCTGATACTGGGCTGAAAAAATATCCTGTTCCCCAGGTAACAGTATGCAAACCAAAACGGAAAAAGGCTCTGTCTGCTATAGAAAAATCAGTAAAGAGCTCTTTAAGTTTAAACCAGTTAGTTATTGATACTCCACCATTCTTATAAGCAAGTCCCATTGTGTATGGATAAGAAATTCCAAACTTTGTATACATTCTCAATTCCTGAGTTGGTCTTGCATCCACAGACAGTAAAGCCGATGCAGTTGGAGTAAGTTTTGTATCCTTCAAATTATCTGCAAAAGATTTATTTTCTTCAGAATACAAAGTGGTCATTGTAGAAAGAGAGGTAGAAAAGTTGCCTCCAATTTTAATTGAACCACTGTCAAATAAAACACCCTTACTCAAATCAGA
>CAMPAL010000069.1 GCA_946631855.1 uncultured Treponema sp.
TTTCTTCATCAATAAAATCATCGAGTTCTGCAAATGGCTGGTCGGAAAGTTCTTCTGAACTTTCTGCTTCTGCAGGAATTTCTTCTGCCACAAGTGGTTCTTCCTCTGCAATTTCTTCATCAATAAAATCATCGAGTTCTGCAAATGGCTGGTCGGAAAGTTCTTCCACCACCGCAGATTCTTCTTCCACAGCAGGAGTTTCTTCCACTGGTGAAGTTTCTTCTGGGACATATTCTTCTATATCTGCAAATATATCTTCTTCTTTTTCTGCGGCCATAATTTTCTCCATCTGTTGATCCATATTCTTCTGGATTTTTTCGTCTACAGCTTTTTCAACAGCTTCATGAATCATTTTTTCATTTTTAAGAGTAAGATTTTCTTCAAACTGCTTCTGCTGATCTGTAAGCTGCTGAACCATTCTCTGAGCCATAAATGCTGCTTCCATAGCATTTCCAGCATTATTCATAGCTGCGGCCTGCATCTGTCGGTCATAAGAAGGATCATAAGCCGGCTGCTGATATTTATTTCTCATATCTGCATAAGGATCTGGCTGATTATATGCATTAGCTGGAGCTGACTGTTCTGAAAGTGGTGAACTTTCTGGAATTTCTGTATTTTCTGGAGAAGCTTCCATTTGAGGCTGATTACTCTCTGCATCCTCAATCGGATTATTTGCATCAGCATCTTCAAAATCACCAAAATCAAAATCATCTGAATCTTCAGGAAGACTTCTGGCAATATCATCAAGGTTTTCGGAATTTTCATCTATGTCATCAGGAGAAAATTCTGCGTCATCCCCAGAATTTGCAAGAGCATCTAACAGCTGATCCCCATTATCTTCTGAATCAGAATTTTCAGGACCGCCCCGGAAATCATCATAAGGAAGACCTGTATCAGGATTTGTCATAACCATATTAACAGGATCCTCTTCCTCATCTTCTGTTTCTTCTTCCTGCTTTTCTTCTGAATCAGAGTGTTCATCATCATCAAAATCTTCCCAGAAATTTCCTTCCTTTTCCAGAAGAGCTTCTCCCATAGGAACATCATCTCCCATCTGCTCATAATCAAACTCTTCTGTAAGACCAGGCTCAGTGTCTTCTTCATGTCCAACAACTTCGCCCTTAAAAGATTCAGGAATATAATCTTCCTCTTCTACATCCACCTTTTCTGCATCAACTTCAATTGAAGGAGTTTCATAATCCATTAAGGCAGGATTTTTTGAAAGTTCAGCATTTACCTTTTTTAATCCATTTTCTGCAATTTTATTTGGAAGAGCGTAATGCTGACTTTTTTCATATTCTTCTTTTGCAGTTTTCATATCACCACGTGCAAAAGCAATATTTCCAAGACGATAATAACCTTCTGGAGACTGAGAACATCTTTCTACAAATTTTTCAGCATATTCTTTTGATTTATCTAAATCTCCAATCTGAGCATAACGATCCGAAGCTTCAAGCATGTAATTTTTATAATGATGATTAAGCTGCTTAATTTTTTCGTAATACTCTTTTGCAGTTCCTTCATCGCCACGGCAGATATAATACTGACCGTACAAATCCAAAACCCGAGGATCTTTTCCGTTTGTATCATTATCAAGAATTTTTACCTGCTCAAAAGCCTGTTCATATCTCTGTGCTGAAAGTAAGGCATGGGCATACTGCAGGCGGGAATTTTTATCTTCTGGAGCAAGTTCGCAGGCTTCAAGAGCTTTTTCCAGAGCTTCGGGAACCTTATCCCCTTTTTCAAGTGCCTTAGAAAAGCCTGTCAAAATTTGAATATCATTTGGTTTTACAGAATCAGCCTTTTTAAAAGTTAAAGAAGCATTTTCATAATCAAACTGATTAAGGAAAATACGTCCAAGAATGCACATTAAATCTCCATCTGTAGGATGAAGTTTTATAGATTTTTCTACTAAATCCTGAGCTTCTTTATTTTTCTGTCCTTTTATCAGTAATTCACTAAAATCGCGAATGGCATCTTTCCAGCCCGGACGAGTTTTTAATGCTGCTTCGTAACAACGGATTGCGTCAGGAATATTTTTAGAATCTTCATAACAGCGCGCAAGGTTGTAATTTAAAATAGGGTGATTAGGGTCTACCTGAAGTCCGCGTCTGTAAGAAGTTATAGATTTTTCATAATTTTTCTGACTGTAATAAATTGAACCAAGGTGATTGTATGCAAGAACATCATCTGGATTTTCATTTATAACTGATTCAAAAGATTCTATGGCCTCGTCATATTTGCCCATTTCTTTATAAGTGAAACCCATATTGTAGTTTACACTGGCAGAATCACGTCCTTCATCTTTTGCTTTCTGTAAAATTGCAATTGATTCATCGTAACGTTTAAGACGGCGATAAATGGCACCCAGACTGTTCATTGCTTCAATGTAATGAGGATAATAAGTGATTATCTGCTGATAATACGGAATTGCCTTTTCATCTTCCCCAGCCTTTACATATATACTTCCAAGTTCTTTCAAATATTCAACATTGGACTCGTTTCCATGTAAGAGTTCCTTATAAAGGCGGGCTGCTGTTGTCCAGTCATGAGACAAAATTGCATTCTGAGCTTTTGCCAATACTAAGTTTTTTGCCATAAATTTTCCCCTATTTATATATCCCTATTTTAACCTTGCTAATGGTCGGGCAAAGACTTCTTTTGAAAGACTTCCTACAACCCTCATATCTGCAGCTGACCAGGCCGCAACTGCAAAATAATAAATTTTACCGTTTTCAAGACCTGTTACAGTAAATGATGTGGTGTTTCCAACATTTATTGGTGATTCCCCTTCAATTGCAACTCTTCCCAGATATTCACCAGGCCTGCTTCCATAGTAAAGGTAATAACCACCTGCTGTATCATCAACTGAATAATTCCATGAAACAGTTACACTTCCGTTTCCTGCTACTGCTTTAACAACAAAAGGAGGTAAAGGTTCCGGAAGTACAGAAAAATCTAAAGAAATTTGTGTTATAGTTGGTGATTTACTTCCATTTCCGTCTGGCAAAAGTTCTGCCATAACCTGGAAATAAAGCCCCGTAACTCCTGTAATTTTTTCACCATTTTCCACTGGCTTCCATTCAGGATAAGTATCTGTCCACCCAAAAAAGTTTTCTCCAGAACGAACATAATACAAAACTTCAGTTTGAACTGGCACAGACTCTTCCGCAGTAAGTGAATTAAGTACAGAACCTGTGGAAATCATTATTGGTTTTGAAACGAAACTTCCACCCTGTGGCAAATACTGAAAATGATCCAGACGTCCTGCATTATCAGCCGACTGAAAATCTGGCAGCTGGAAGGCTCTTCTTAAAACTCTGAAATCATCAATTTTTCCGGTGTATTCAGAACAAATTTCAAGTTCAGATCTTGTTCCTAAAACTACAAGACAAACTTCCCCATCTTCACGGCCACTGGTAGTAATATATGCAAGGTCTTCTGTAACTCCATTAACCAGATATTCTAAAAGTCCTGTTTCTGCATCAAAAGAAAGAACATGATATGACCAGGTGTCAGGAATGATTTGTGTAGAACCTTTTAAAATGACATCTGTATTTCCCTGCTGGGTAACAAAATAATTAAAAATGTTTGATATAGTCCAGACAATTCTTCCCTTATCAAAAGAACCGTTCAACAGCTGATACACAAGTTTATTATTTTCAACTTTAGAAGATTCCCAATTAACAATTGTTTCTCCGTTTTCTGCAATCGAAGGACAAAGCCAGAATTCAATTGAGAAAGAACCCATTAAACCTTCTGAACCAAAGAAAGAACCAGGCTGTCCAAGAATGCTCAATCCACCAAGATTTCGGCTTAATCCGGCGGCATTTCCATTTGTTGTTACGTTAGAAAGCTTAAGATTATTCTGAATTAATTCATAATCTCCAGCTGCAATAACATTTTCACTATCCTCAAAATTAATCAGAACATCGGTGTATTCATCAGAATCAAAAGAGTTCGAGGCAATCTGGATACAGTCATATCCGAAACGGCCTTTTTGAGTGGTGATATTATTCTCTTTTTCAAATGAAGGCCAGCCTTCTTTTCCGCCAAGAGTTACCTCTTTAGCAAAAACAAGAGAAGTTCCTGCTGCAATACAAGAAATGAGCGACAGGGTGAGTAATGATAAAATTTTTCTAACTGTTGGGTTCAACATATTCTTTCCTAACTTCACTATCGGCAGGATTTTTACAGGGTTTAGTACTATTTATCAAAGCACCGCTATGCCTTATAATCATCTGCATGAGTAAGAGCAATCCGGCATACGAAAATCTTCACCAGACCGCATTAAAAGCTCCCCAGGATAGCGGAGTATACTTATGGCACAATGATGAAGACACTGTAATTTACGTTGGTAAGGCAAAAAATCTTAAAAACCGTCTTAGCTCATACTTTTCGGGACAAAGAAACTTAAAAACAAGACTTCTGGTTTCCCATGCAAAATGGATTGAATACATTACCACCAGAAACGAATACGAAGCTCTGATTCTGGAAAACAACCTGATTAAAAAGTATTCACCCCGCTACAATATCAACCTGAAAGATGGAAAATCTTATCCAGTCCTTAGAATTACAAAGGAAGCTTTTCCTAAAATCTTTAAAACCCGCCGGATTCTACAGGATGGTTCTACCTACTTTGGTCCCTTCCCCGATGTTGGAGCCTTAGATTCCTTCATTGAATCAATTTTCAAACTTTATCCTATAAGACACTGCCGTACTTTAAGAGACCGCGATACTCCCTGCCTTTACTACCACATGAAACAGTGCAAGGCTCCCTGCTGTAAAAAAATCTCTGAAGAAGAATACAATACTTACATTGAAGAAATAAAAGGGCTGCTGGGAGGTCAGGGAGAAGAAACTGTCGCAAAAATGACTGAAGAAATGAAAAATGCCGCCAAGGAACTGAACTTTGAAAAGGCAGCCCGACTCAGGGACGGAATAAAAGCCCTTATGGTTCTGCAAAATCAAAATATTGTTGAAAGTTTTGAAGCAGATGACCGCGATTATATTGCCTATGCATCTGAAGGAGAACTGGTTAGCTTTACAGTCCTTAAAATACGTAACGGAAAACTTCTTGGACGTGAAAATTATCGTGCAGAATCTTTAAATGATGATGAAGATTTAGTCGGGGAATTTATGGCCTGCTATTACGAAGATCCGCTTACAATTCCTCCAAATATCTATATTCCAGAAACCAGGCAGTCGGAACTTATTAATCACTGGCTTTCGGATGATATGAAATGCAATTCAAAACTCAATGTTGTTCATTCAAAAGACCTGCCCCGCGATGTAGCTGCAATTCAAATGGCAAAACAAAATGCAAAGGAAGATATTATCAGACGTCTCAGAGACCGTGGTGATACTCCAGCCATGCAGGAACTTAAAGACAAACTGGGCCTCGATGTTCTTCCGGTACGAATTGAAGGTTTTGATATTGCCCATATCGGTGGTAAATGGCCGGTTGCATCCTTAATCAGTTTTTACAATGGAAATCCGGACAAAAAAAATTACCGCTACTTCCGCCTGAAAACAACAGACGGATTAATAGACGATTTTGCCTCCATGAAAGAAGCAGTCAGCCGCCGTTACACCAGACTTGTAAATGAACAGGCCGACTTACCAGATTTAATTCTTATTGATGGTGGTATTGGTCAGGTAAACGCCGTTGAAGAAATTTTAAACTCCATTGGTCTTGATATTCCTGTAGCAGGCCTTGCAAAAAAAGATGAAGAAATCTACCTGCCTGGAAATTCTACTCCTGTATGTCTGCCAAAAAGAAGTGACGCCCTAAGACTTTTACAAAGAGTCCGTGACGAAACTCACCGCTTTGCAACCAGCAGAAACCAGAATCTTCGCACAAAAGAAAACACAAAATCTATCTTTCTGGATTTACCCGGCGTTGGTGAAAAAAGAGCCTTACAGCTGCAAAGAACCTTCACCACCCTGGAAAATCTTGCAAATGCAGAAGAAAGTGCTATTGCCCAGTGTCTTCATGTCAGAGCCCAGGAAGCAGCCCAGATTCTTCTGGTAGCCCAGCAATTAAACGAACAGAGAAAAGAAAAAAAATCTCTGCAAAGACTTTCTCTTGGTGTTTCAGGTACTACAAAAGAAAAAGCCGCAGAAGCTCAGTATATTCAAAATATCGCCTTGCAGGCACTGGCAGCCGCGGAGGAAGACCCCGATTTTGAATAGGCATTTTTGCTCTATCTTGAATTTCTACTCATAATCTGATAATTTCACTCACAATAGATTTTACGTTTGGGATGAACAAACAAACAGAGTCCATAGAGTCCTGCCCTACCGGATGACACCACGGTGCGCCGCGTATCAACATCTTCAAGTAATTTACTAACCACTTAAATTTTTATTTTTCTCACAAATTATTTTTCTGGAGGTTAATACCGCTATGAACAAGTATGTTAAACGTTACTGTATCGACGCCATGTCAGGAATGGCACAGGGATTGTTTGCCTCATTGCTTATTGGAACAATCATCAAAACATTAGGACAGCAGCTTTGCCGTCTTAGTGATAATGTAGTTTTCCAGTTCCTCGTAAATGCTGGAAATTTTGCAACAGACGCCCATGTAGTTGGAGCTGCAATGGCAGTTGGAATTGGTTTTGCAATGGGTCTTCCAGCCCTTGTACTTTTTAGCCTTGCCGCAGTTGGTTCAGCCGCAAATGTTACAGGTGGAGCAGGCGGTCCTCTTGCAGTTCTTCTCATCGCTATCATTTCTGCTGAAGCTGGCCGTCTTGTAAGCAAAAAAACAAAGGTTGATATTATCGTTACTCCTGCAGTTACCATTTTAGTTGGAGCCCTTCTTACAGTCCTTACTGCAAAATACATTGGAATTGCCGCAAGCAGCGTTGGAAAATTCTTAGTATGGACAACAAAACTCCACCCATTCTGGATGGGTATTTTAGTTTCACTGGTTGTTGGAGTTGCACTTACACTTCCAATTTCTTCTGCAGCAATCTGTGCCGCTTTTGGTTTAACAGGACTTGCCGGTGGTGCAGCCGTAGCTGGATGCTGTGCTCAGATGGTAGGATTTGCAGTCCTCAGTTTCCGCGAAAACCGCTGGGGTGGAATTCTTTCCCAGGGATTAGGAACTTCTATGCTCCAGATGCCAAATATCATCAAAAATCCAAAAGTATGGATTGCCCCATGTTTAACTTCAATGATTACAGGCCCTCTGGCAACTTGTTTATTCAAACTGGAAATGAACGGTGCCGCAGTTAGCTCTGGAATGGGAACTTGTGGTCTTGTAGGACAAATTGGAGTGATTACAGGATGGTTCGAGCCAAGCGAAGTTGCAATTGGTCACGGAGCCGCTGCAATTTCTCCAAATGCCCTGGACTGGATTGGACTTATCTTAATCAGCTTTGTTTTACCTGCACTTTTATGCTGGGCATTCGGACTTTTATTCAGAAAAATCGGCTGGATAAAGGATGGAGATTTAGCTTTAGACTAAGCGTAAAAAATTCAAAAAAGTAATTTCTAACCCTTCTGTTTTTACTGTTCAAAAATGGAAGGGTTCTTTTTATACATATCTTTTATAAGAAGCTTATTCTGTTCACTTGCAAAAGTTTCAGCAATCAAACCTACAACAAGGGCTGGTAATGCATGTCCACCATTTTCATCACCCGAAACATATGATGTATAAACAACATTCTTAGTCCAGTCATTCACTGAAAGGTCTTCAACCTTCAGTTTTCCCAGATAATAAAAACTGTCATCTGCTTTATCAGGATTTACAATCAATAAATTCGAAAAATCAAGTTTTTCATTTTTACCAGAATCAGTTTTTCTACCACCTGCAAAAATACAAAACTGTGAGACCAGAAATAAACAAAAAATAATAAAAAATCTTTTAAACAAACTCATAAAATCACTTCCTGCCATTAATAATAACTCTAAACATTTAAATGTCAAATTTAGTTCTAACTAATTCAATTTTATTTAAGAATTTATTATAATGATATGTTCACTATGAATTTTGAAAATCCTTTAATCGTACAAGGCGATCGTTCTCTCTTACTTGATGTTCATGCACCTCTGGCAGAAGAATGCCGAAATGCATTAATTCCTTTTGCAGAACTGGAAAAATCTCCAGAACATTTGCACACCTACAAGTTGTCCCCACTATCACTCTGGAATGCGGCTTCCGCAGGTTTTACAGCAGAAAATGCAATCGAAGTACTGCAAAAATTCGCCCGCTACGATGTTCCACAATCAATCGTTATGTGGATAAAGGAAATTTCATCTCGTTTTGGAAAAATTAAGCTGATTGCAGGGCCAGATATTGAAGTTCCTATAAAAGAAGATTCAGCTGAAAAAATCATAGAACACTTTTTATATCTGGTGGCAGATTCCCTTCCTGTTTACAAAGAAATTGCCGCCAACAGAACCGTTAAAAAACTTCTTACAGAAACTTTGGAAGGTGATAAAGAAGCTCCAGAACATTCCTTCCTCCTCAAACTCACAGACCGTGGAACCATTAAACAGCTTCTTCTTCAGGCAGGATGGCCGGTTGATGATAAAGTAGCCCTAAGCGATGGAGAACCTCTGGATGTAAGTCTTAGAGAAACTACCAGCCAGGGAAAGCCTTTAATCATCCGCGAATATCAGAAAAATTCTGCAAAAGCCCTGATTGGTGATAAAGGGCCTGGAACCGGTTTTGGAACAATCGTTCTGCCTTGTGGAGCTGGAAAAACCATAGTCGGCATGACAATTATGGACATGCTCAAAACTTCTACCCTCATCATCACTACTAATATTTCTGCAGTTCACCAGTGGATAGATGAACTTTTAGATAAAACAAATCTTACCGCCGACCAGATTGCAGAATATTCAGGCGAAAATAAAGAAATAAAACAGGTAACAGTTGCAACTTATCAGGTTTTAACCTGGCGACCAGACAAAGAAGGACCTTATCCTCATTTTTCAATTTTCCACGAAAGACCATGGGGATTAATTATTTATGATGAAGTACACATGCTTCCTGCCCCAGTATTCCGTGTTGTTGCAGAATTACAGGCCGTTCGCCGCGTTGGACTTACAGCTACCCTGGTTCGCGAAGACGGATGTGAAGGCTATGTTTTCTCTTTAGTTGGACCAAAACGTTATGATGTGCCATGGAAGGAACTGGAGCGCGATCATTGGATTGCTTCTGCAGAATGTATTGAAGTACGCGTGGATTTACCAGTTTCCCAGGAAATTAACTATGCCGTTGCAACTGCCAGAGAAAAACATAAAATTGCCAGCATGAATCCGGACAAAATCCCAATCGTAAAAGAAATTATAGAAAAATGCCCAAATGACAAAATTCTTGTAATTGGTCAGTACCTTGACCAGCTGGACCAAATTACAAAAATGCTTGGCTGCCCAATTATTACAGGAAAAACTCCAAACACCGAACGCGACAAAATCTATGCAGATTTCCGCCAGGGTAAAATAAGAGTTCTGGTAGTTTCAAAAGTTGCAAACTTTGCCATCGACTTACCAGATGCTTCTCTTGCAATTCAGGTTAGCGGTACTTTTGGAAGCCGTCAGGAAGAAGCACAACGCCTGGGACGAATTTTACGACCAAAAGAGCAGAAATCCCGCTTCTTCACACTCATCACACGCAATACTGTAGAAGAAGAGTTTGGTTCAAACAGACAAAAATTCCTGGCAGAACAGGGATACGAATATAAAATCGTACGCTATGATGGAGAGTTAGATATTGAAAACTGAAAATGAAATTGCCCAGTGGCAGGATGCAATTGCTTCTTTATCAGACAAACAGTTTTTTGACCTTATTCAGCTGTATCTTGGAGAAATAAAAACTCCTTACAACAAGCAGCGTTTAATTGAACAGCTGGCAAGTTTTATTCACAAACAGGATAATATTCAAAAAATTCTGACCCTTCTGGACACTTTTGACGTAAAAATTCTAACCGCCATTTCAATTATTCCTCAGGCAACTCAGGAAGCCCTGGCCGATTTTTTCAACGGCGAATTTTCCATCACCGAAATTTATGCAGAAATTATAAACCTTACAGAAAGACTTTTAATTTACAAAATAAAAGATCCATACTCAGAAAAAAGCTTCCTCCACATCACACCTTTTCTTAAAGAAGCTTTAGATTCCTACTTAAATATCAAACTGCTTTTCCCAGATACAAATATCACAACTTACTCCACCGACGATATTTTTACCCTGAATCCAAATATTCTTTCAGCATTTATTTCATACATAAAAATACGAGGAATTTCCTGCAAAATTGACGGAACAATCAAAAAAAATGATATTTCCCGCCTGGTAGAAATTTTCCCGGGAAAAGAAAAATTCATACAGCTTTTAATGAATGCCTTTATAAATCTTCATCTTGTAAAAGAAGGACCAAAAGCTTACGAATTAAACAAAAACCGATGTAAAACTTTTTCAAATCTTCCAGAAATTCAACAGTATGCTTTTCTTTGTGCCGCTTCAGTTTCAAGATTCAGTTTAGACGGATTAAAAAAAGAAGCCCAGCTTTTAATAGACTCACTTTCTTCTATCCCAGAAAACGGCTGCACCCATCAGACCCTTCTCCGCCTTGCATTTTTGTTTGGAATTTTCAAAGAAGAAAGTCCTGCCGGCATAAAAAAGAACCGTTTTTCCCAAATGCTTGAGGCCGCCCGTGCCAAAGAAGATGATTTATCACAGCAGAATGTAAGCATTTTAGACAGAATGATTGATTCAGCACTCGAGTTCGGTCTTCTTCAAAAACTTGGTACAAACGAAAGTGGTGAAAAAATTTACACCATGGCAAAGATTGGAGCTAACACTGTAAAAGAAGGTCAGCCTTCCCCAAAAGTTCTGAACATCGATTCAACTTTTACTGTTACCCTTATGCCAGGCCTTGCTTTATCAGAACTTTTACCTCTTACCTCTTTTATGATGATTAAAAAATGCGGTGTTGTAACAGAATTTGAAATAAACCGCCAGTCAGTTTCTGCTGCTTTTGACCAGGACTGGACTCCGGAAAAGATTTTCACCGCAATTTCAGATTATTCTTATTATGAAATTCCTCAAAACTTAAAAATAAACATCAGCGAATGGTATAATTCCTACTCCTCTGCCACACTTTATTTTGGTTATATTCTCAAAGTCACAGAAAGTAACATTTCCTTTGCAGAAAATAATCCAAATATCAAGAAATATATCAAAGAAAAACTTGCAGATGGAATTTACCTATTAAACATTCCGTCAGATTCTCCAATCACAAAGTTTATTGACGAAAGTGGTCTGGAATTCTTGGGAAATCTGAAAACCTCTGATCCTGCATCAGAATTTACAAGCTTCCCTGCCCTCAGACCGGGACAAAAAATTTCTATTTTCAGTAAATTCCAGAAAGAAAATTACTCTGAAACCTCTGTCAGTCAATCTTCGGCTTTAATAAAAGAACTAAAAGAAGCTGTCATTAAAAAAGAACTTACTTCGCAGCAAAAAGAAAGTTTGAACAACAGAATTTCCAACCGCCTGATTTTATCCCTCGACCAGCTTGAAAAAACTGTCATCAAAACAGAAATACTGGAAGCAGAAGGACTGGACTTTGCCGGAAAAATCCACCTGCTGGACACTGCTGTAAAAGAAGAAGACCTGGTTGAACTCCAGATGCCAGATGCTATCGTTCCAGGAAAATTCTTCACAATTTTTGGTAGACCGCTGAGTATTTCAAGGCAGCCGGGAGAAGCCGTTCTTCGTTTTCAGCTGGAACCAACAAAAGAGATAGAATCAATTCTGGTAAGCAGAATCACACACTTAAGAAGAATAAGATTTTAAGGACATATAAACATGGAACTTTACCTGATACGACACGGAACAACAGACTGGAACAAAGAAAGACGCTTCCAGGGACGGGTAGACCGCGAACTAAACAAAGAAGGACGAGAACTGGCCATAAAACTTGGAAACCGCATCGACTCCATCCCCTTTGATTTAATATTTTCTTCACCACTCATAAGGGCCTACGAAACAGCCTGCCTGATTCGTGGCAGAAGGAACATTCAGATTATAAGGGATGCATCAATTCAGGAACTTTCTTTTGGGAAAATGGAAGGCGTTCCCTACACAGAATGGATAAAAACCGACCACCCTCGAAAATATTTTTTTACAGATCCTGCAAAATATCTTCCACCAGAAGGCGGAGAAACTTTTCAGGAAGCCTGCCAGAGAACAAAACTCTTTATACAGGAAAAAATTGAACCTTTATATCAAACAAATCCAGACGGAAGATATATGATTGTTTCCCACGGAGCCCTTTTAGCTTCGATGATTTGCTACCTTGAAAACCACGGAATTGAAAACTTCTGGGGAAAGGGACTTAAAGGCAACTGCGAAGAAACAGTTTATTCTTTTGACGGAAAAACCTGGACAAAAACTCTGGAAGAAGAAACAAAAAAGAATCCTTACGAAGAAGGCACAAAATGATTATCAACAAGAATGACCCAAACTCTGTAGAAAAGACTGTTCAAATCCTCAAAAAAGGTGGCATCTGCATTTTACCAACCGATACAGTTTACGGTTTCAGCGGAATTGTCGGAACAAAAAACTTCCAGCCACAAAATCCAACTGATGTAAAAATCAGGGAAATAAAAGGACGTTCAGAAACAAAACCCCTCATCCAGCTGATTGCAAAACCTGAAGATATAAAACTTTACACCAGCGACAGTATCCCCCAGAAACTGCTGGATAAATGGCCTGGAGCCCTGACAATAATTGTCCACACAAAAGAAGATGCACCTCTTTCTGACCAGGCAAAACTTCCAACAATTGCATTCCGCTGCCCGGGCGACCAGTGGATTCGTCAGGTAATTCAGGAAACTGGAGCTC
>CAMPAL010000070.1 GCA_946631855.1 uncultured Treponema sp.
TCGTTGCCGAAGAAAATCCCGAGGACTTTTCTAAATATGAAGCAGAATTTCCCTATAAGGAAAAACTGGTTCTGCCTGGTCAGCTGGGATAATTAAAAAAATGCCTGCAGTCTTTACTAACTACAGGCACTTTTTTATCTTAAAATAAAATCAGTAATACAATCATACCAGTGAACATAGGTTTCTCCATTTACAGAGAGCCGTTCATTTTCAGGAAGCTGTTCTGTCCATAGTTTTTTGTAACGGTCCAGGTGCCAGTCATTACTGTTGAATCTTCTCCATAAAATTGTGTTGCCGTTTTTATCCAGATAATGTTCAGATAAAACTTTCTGATTATAAGATCCAAGGTCCATCACGCAGACTGTATCATATTTTTTTCCGCCAATGGTAACCTCGTATCTTCCAACAATATCCATTACAGGATCTTTATTTTGACAGGTGACTTTTTCAGCCTCTTTTTTTATAAGTCCTTTCGGTGATAGCTGAGTTTCATGACCACAATTATCTTCGCCATAACCCCAGTTTTCTACAAACTCTTCTCCATCCAAAAAAGTTACATAGTGCTTTACACCATCAGCCATATAGCTTGTTGCAAGATAGCGGCAATGTGTGTCTGTAAGCTGGGCAACAAATCCCCGAACACTTTTTTCTTCCGGCTTTGAAAACTGATATTCCTCTGCAGTAATTTCAACACCTTCAATTCCATGAACCATGGCCTTGCCTATAACCTTCATGTCGTAGAGATAATCACATTTTCTGGATGGCAAATCATAAATCCCCCAGCTGATTTTTTCATTTAGCTTTGGAATCAAATGCCAGCCCATCAATTCTTCCCATTTTAGAGAAAAAGATTTTTCATCTGATTTTTCAATTTTATATTCTGGAAGATATTCCGGTAAATTATTATTTTTCATATTAATACTTCTCCTTAAACTTTTTCTTAGCAGTATGGAGCCTGCTTTTTACAGTTCCAAGTGGGATTCTAAGTTTTTCTGCAATCTCTTCTTGTGTCATTTCTTTCCAAAAATAAAGATACAGAATCTGCTTTTCTTTTCCGCCAAGTTTTCCTAAAGTTTCCTGCACCGATTGAATTTCTGTAAAGCCCTGCCTGCCTGGCATAAGTTTTGTTTCCAGCAATTCTTCTACAGGAAGCTCAAGAACTTTTGCTTTTTCACGAAAATAATCGTTGCATTTATTTCTCGCAATACTGATTATCCAGACTTTGAACGATTCCTTATTTTTTAATTGATTAAACTTTTGCATTGCAGTGATATAAACATTCTGCAGAATATCGTCCGCATCTTCTTTCACGCAAATTTTAAATCGAACAAAGCGTTCTATTGAAATCCGTTCCCGAGAAATCAGTTTTTCAAATTCACTCACATTTTTTTCCTCCGTCTTAGAAGTAACCGGTTCGTTAATATAGACGAAGTTCAAATCAAAAAGGTTCATTTTTGTAACTCTATTACATGATTTATTATAACAGATAGTTAGACACAATATAAAAGAAAGTATCACAAGTGCGTTGAATAAGGCTGAAATAGCAATCAGATTTTCAATTCGTAGCAGAGACTTTAAAATTACTTTGATGTTGATTTATTTTTTTTTGTTGCTTTCTGGGGCTGTTTTACGCTGTTTGAAACACCAAGATCTATAAGAATTTGTTTAACGGCAAATTCAAGTTCGCGTCTTACAGGATTCATTGGCAATACAAAGTTACGGCATTCGCCCCAGGTTCTGGAATATAGTTCAGAGAAAGATGTTTTTGCTTCAATTTCTTTTTCCCAGTCTGTCAGCTGATAAATAAAATCTCTGATTAAATAAATCATTTTTTTACCAAGTCTAACATCTGGATTTGTTTTATTTATTTCACTAAGTTCCTTAATACTTTGCATATAGTCTTTTTCATAATTTTTATTTTCGTAAATAAGGCCGGTTGCAGATGGCTGTAAATAAATAAAAAGATCTGTATCTAACGCTTCTTCAATAATTTCGTAAGCATAGACATTATTTATAATTTTTAAAAGTTCTTCTGTTAAACGTGATGGAGAAATTTGTGATAATAATTTTGCAGAATGTCTGATTTTTCTTCTTAAAGCTCCAGACATTTTTGCGTGTGTTGTTGCAGAATATTTGATTGCACGAAGCATTCTTACAGGATCTTCAACAAAAATTCTATCCAGATCAATTACTGGTCTGAGGACATGTTTTTTTATATCCTTCATTCCGCCTACATAGTCAATAATCTGTTCCTGTAACGGATCATAATACAAGGCATTCAGGGTAAAATCTCTTCTTTGAACATCTTCTTCAATAGTTCCAAAATCATTACCGACTGAACCTTCTGCATTAGATCTAAAGGTTGACACTTCAAATATTTTTTTACCAAATACAACGTGTACCAGGCGGAATCTTCTTCCAATGATGCGAGAATTTCTGAATATCTTTTTTATTTTAGATGGTGTAGCATCAGTAACAATATCAAAATCTTTTGGTTTATTTCCAACTATTAAATCTCTGACAGCTCCGCCAACAATATAAGCGGTATAACCTGCATCTCTGAGCCTGTTAATAATCTGCAATGCATCAGGATCTATATTTTTATTTGATATTAAATGTTCTGCTTGTGTATAGACAACAGCCTTTTTTACTAATTTACCTTTTCCATCTGTTCCATATCTATATAACACAGTGCGTTATATTATACAGAAAAACTAAATCTTTGCTACCCAGTCCAGAATATTCTTTTCTACAATTTCTTTATCATCTTCATTAAGAATTTCATGACGGTCATTTGGATATGAAATTAAATCAAGTTTTTCAATTCCGTTTTCTTTATAGATGTTGAAAAGATTTTTTATAGTTTTACCATATGCACCAACTGGATCTTCTTCACCATAAATAAAAAGTATTGGAAGCTTTACAGGGATTTTTTTCATATTTTTAGCTTTATGAATCTGTTTTAATCCAGATGTCATATCACAGAAGAAAGAAACTCTAAGAGGAATTCCACACCAGTTATCCATCTGGTACATCATTCTGTTTGTTTTATTTAAAGATAACCAGTCATTTTCAGTTTCAGGATTTTCAATACGCTTGCAGTAACTTCCAAAAGAAAGTTTAGAAAGAAGAGGAACAATTGCATCAGGACCTCTGAAAAGTCTGATTAATTTTGCAAAACAGCCGCCAACTGTAACAAGAGCCTGCTGAGGACCTGCAGTACCACACAAGATACATCCGTCAATTGTATCACCATATTTTTCAATATATCCCTGAGAAACAAAAGAACCAAAAGAATGGCCAAGAAGAATTGTTTTCTTTCCAGGATAAGCTTTCTGTAAATCACTAATTATTTCGTGTAAATCTTCAACAACAAGATTAAATCCATTTTTATCAGCTAATTTTCCAAAAAGTCCGTTACCCTTTTCCTGACAATTTTCTGCGGTTTTACCATGCCCTCTCATATCATAAGCATTAAAAACATAACCGTTTTCAGCAAAAACAGAACCTAATCTGTCATATCTCATAGAGTGTTCTGCTAAACCATGATGTAACTGAATTACGCCTTTTACTTCTTCTTCTGAATCTGGACTCCATCGATTTACAAAGATTTCAACACCATCTTGCATTTTTAACGTAAAACTTTTTGTTTGCATTTTGAACTCCCTTAAAAACTCCGCATTTGCGGTCTTATTGTTAAATTAAATTACTTTTGTTAAAGTCTTCTTATGAAAATTATAACAGATAAAATCACTTTTGGGGGAAAATCTCTTGGAAAAATTGACGGTAAAAACGTTTTTGTTCCCTACGCTATTCCAGGAGAAGTTCTTGATGTACAAATAACTGAATCAAAAAAAGATTATGATAATGCAGAAATTACTGAAATTTTAGAAGCATCACCATACAGAATTGAAGCTCCCTGTAAATATTATGGGAAATGTGGTGGATGTAACATGATGCATATTCAGCCTGAATATCAGAAAGAACTCCGAAAAAATATTTTAAAAGATATTTTTGAACAAAACGGAATTGATATTTCAGATAAAATTCAGATTGTTTCAGGACCTGATTATAATTACAGAGCACGTTTTCAATTAAATGACGGTGGATTGTCAGTTCGAAATTCCAATCTTATTGTTCCTTTAGATCAGTGTTTATGTGCAGAAAATATCATTAATGATTATCTGGCAAAAACACCTTTTGAAGATAGACCAAAAGGAAGAATTCATTTATTCGGATCTGATTTTGCTGAAAATGAAAAATTTAAAATTGCCTATCCTCAGGAAGATAATAAAAACACTAAAAGAATTCAGGGCCATACAAATAAAAAATTAAAATTAAAGGATAATCATTATTTTGCAGGCTCTGTAATTTCCCAGGAAAATACTTTATCTGTTCAGCTTAATTCAAAGAGACTTTCTTTTGATGTAAGAGGATTTTTCCAGTCCAATCTTTTTGTATTTGAAAAAGTCGTAAAACTCATATCTTCCCTCTTACCTGGTGGAAAAAATATTCTTGATATGTATGCAGGCTGCGGTTCAATTTCCAGCTTCCTTACAGATAAATATGAAAATGTTGTTCTTGTTGAACACAACCGGGATGCAATTGTTTTTGCAGAAAAAAATCTTTCAGGAAAAGGTCATGTAAGTTATGGAATGAGTGGTGCAAACTGGGTTAAAAACTGTGCTTCTTTCTGTGGAACTTTTGATGCCTGTGTAATAGATCCACCACGTTCAGGCATGGAAAAAGAAGTGTGTGATTATTTATGTAACTCAAATATCCCTCTTATTGTTTCTTTATCATGTGATCCATCGACACATGCAAGAGATTGTGCCAGACTTATTAAGGCAGGATATGAGATGGATAAAATTTATCTGCTGGATTTTTATCCTAATACAAGTCATATTGAGAGTCTTACAATTTTTGTAAAATAAGTTTTTATAATTATGAAAAGATTTTTAAAAAAATATATTTTTCTTCTATCAGTTTTGCTTTTTACACCTTTGTATGGTCAACAGATTTTAAATGATTTGAATACAAGCTGGCAGAATGTTCTTCCTGGAATTGTAATTACAGAACCTGCTTTAACTTCATATGGATTTTGTTTAATTACCGATGCCAGACTTTTAACCGCTTTTTCAAACGAAGGAGTTCAACTGTGGGAAAAACCAGTTGCCCGCTCCCGTAATCTTATTTTATCTTCTTTGCCAGGCGATTTTATAAGCCTTATTGATAATAATTCTAAAACAATAAAAATACTGAATCCCAGCGGTGGAGAAATCTGGTCTAAAAAATTAGATTACACCGTAACTAATCCACCATTTGCTGGTCGTGACGGACGCTTTTTTCTCAAAGGAGAAAATATTCTTGAATGTTACGGAATGAATGGTGTTTGTAAATTTAGTCTGGAAACTGAAAATCAAAAAAAGATGTCACCTCAGGAATTGCCAGATGGTTCTTTAATTCTCTTTGTTTCTGAACTTGCTGGAAAAACCAGAGGTCTAAGAATTTCTCCTTTTGGTGAGATTCTGGAAGAAATACTTTTTGCAGGAGAAATTACAAACAGTTTCACCTGTGACGATGGAGTTCTTTTGACATTTACAGATGGAAGTTCGGGGCTTTTCACAGTAAATAATGGACTTTCTCAGAATAAATGGACTGTTCAAAAGAAAAGTTCTGCCCCATATTTTTCTGTATCTCAAGATGGGACTGACTATCTTTTTCTGGAGTTTCTTGCTGATGGCCTACAGGTAAATCAGCTTGATAAAAGAAACGGGCAAATCACCACTTCAATGAAAATCCAGGGAATTAATACCAGTAAAATTAAAAAGATTTCCTACAACAAAAACGGACTTTTTATCAGCGATAATAAATCAGCTTGTCTTTATAACACAAATGGAAATGAACTATGGTCTGCAAATCTGCCCTATTCTAAATCACGCGAACTGTGGAATTATCTTCTTTACACCAGCAGTAATTATCTTGTCTTTTGTTTTAATGACTGGTCCATCAACGCCTATCATATTGCCCAGAATAAAGACAAAACTATTCAGGAAAAAACATTTTCAAAATCATATAACGAATATATAAAACCTGATTCATATAATTTCAGCATAGTTTACACCCATTCTTTTGATGCAGAAATGATTTCGCAGGAAAGACTTGAAAAGCTCCAGACGGGATTTTATGGTCAAAAAGAAGAAGACTGGGCGTCCGAAATCCTTTCAGTCTGTCTTTTATATGCACAAAATCTTTCCCAAAATGAATTTGGAACCCGCACAGAAGTTTCTGTTTTCGAAGAAGATTCAAGAGGATTTGCAAACATTCTGGAAGGACTTCTTTCATTAGGAAACATTGATGCTCAGAACTGTGCTGCTTCAATTCTTAGTAAAACTCCAAATAAATCTTTTCAGAAAATAATTTTAAATGGAATTGCAAAAAATGGATATGATCCAGATCAGCGTTTATTGGATTCTCTCGAAGTTTATGCAAGTAAAATTAATAACAAAGAAACTCTGATGATAAATAGTATTTGTGATGCAGTTTATTCAATCTGTCTTTTTATGGGACGTCCTGCCTATAACACAAAAGGGAAAGATATAATCAAAAAATTTCTTTATCCAAATTATAATTCCAAAACAAGACAATATGCCCGGGATACCTTAAAAAAAATTATGGAACTTGAACTGTAATTTTATGGAAAAAAGCCCCTGCTTGTGTTAAAATTATATAACTTTAAAAGGTGGTCTTTATGAAAAAACTTATTTTAACTTGTGTCTTTTCACTTTTAGCTCTTTCAGGTCTTTTTGCACTTGAAGTAAATAAATCAGAACTTCAGACAACAGACAATCAGATAATTGAATTCATTAACTATTCAGGACCTCATAAGGTAATTGATTCTGCTTCAGCAATCAGAGGAATTGGTTCTGATTTAGGAAAAACTGTTTCAGCATCACCAGAAAAATCAGCACAAACTGGAAATTCCAGCCGCTACTATGTTATTCATGCAGTAGATCCAAATGAAAGTGGAAAACTGGATGCAGATATTCTTTTTGTAGGAAAAGATGCTACAGTTGATCATATTGATAACCTTAGAAGAATTATTTCAGGTTATTTAAGTTCTGCTTATGGATATTCAGAAGCAGATGCAAACACACTTTCTGTATTTATTACAGTTTATAATGCTGTTTACCGCGGACAAATTGATACATACAAAAATAAATATAAAAATGAAGTTGTAAAAAATCTTTCTTCAGATAATTGTGGTCTTTCTGTAAATTATAAAGACTGGCCTGGTAAATCTGAAATTGTAATTCCTCTTTTTGATGTTGCAAATGGCGGACTTTCTACTGTCGATACATCTGTTATCAGTGATACAAAAGTTATTGAATCTATGAAAAAAGATGATGACCGTAATGTTGAAAGCAGAAAAGAAATGGTTGATATAAAAGAAAGAGAATCCGACCAGGCAACAGAAAAAGCTCAGGAAGCACAGAAGAAAGCTGTTCAGGAACAGAAAGAAGCAACTGAAGCCAAAAAAGAAGCAACTGAGGCTAAAAAAGATGCAGAAGAAGCCAAAAAAGAAGCTGAGAAAAAACAGCAGATAGCAGATGAAAATCCTGAAGACGAAAAAGCTCAGGAAGAAGCTAAAGAAGCTCAAAAGGAAGCTGAAGAAAAAGAAGAAATAGCCGAAGAAAAAGAAAATAAGGCTCAAGAACAACAGAAAGAAGCTGATGAGGCAAAAGAAGAAGCTAAAGAACAACAGGCTGTAGCTGATAAAAAACAGACAGAAGCTCAGCAGGAACGTAAAGAAATTGCCCAGGATCAGAAAGAAATAAAGCAAGAAGAAGCTGAAAAAGAAAAAATGCCTCTTGAATACGGAATTATCCTTACAGATGAAGCAGAACTTCTTTCACGTCTTGTAAAATTCAATAAAGACAATGGTGATATTATTCAGAACTCCCCTGTTTCAGTTATTCGTAACCGAACAATTTTCAAAGGAGCTGAAGCATACTTTGCAATCGCAGGTGAAAATTCTGGCAATGGAGCAGTAAAACTTGTTTCAATTGACCCTGATTCTCTTGAAATTACAGGAGAAACTGCTTTACCTGTTGCACAGAATTCACTTCTTGTTCAGGATGGCTCTGATTACTACTGTGTTGTAGAAGAAAATAATCAGAATTATCTGGCAAAATTTGGAGAAGATTTATCATTAAAATCTAAATCTCAGGTTCAGGTTAAGAGTGCAACACCAATTACAGTTACACCTTCAGGAATTGTTGTTACTGATTCAAACGGTAAATTAAAAGTTCTTGATAAAAACGACTTGTCTGATATTTCAACAAAATAATTATGAACACAATTAACTTAAACGGCGAATGGAAACTTACTGGTGGAAACATCAACTGTAAAGTAAATATTCCTGGTGATTTCCATTCTGCCCTCATCTCAGAGAAAATTATTCCAGATCCATTTTATGGATTTAACGAAAAAGATGTTCAGTGGGTTGGAAAGACCAACTGGACAATTGAAAAAGAATTTGATTTCACAGTTGAAGAAAAAACAGAAACTTATCTGGAACTTAACGAAGCAGATACATTTTTTACAGTATTCATTAACAATAAAAAATGTGCATCCGGAAATAATGCCTTTTTAAGACACCGTTTTAATGTAACTAAGTTTCTTCAGGATGGAAAAAATACTATAAGCATTTTATTCGAATCAGCAGAAAAGAAATCTATCGAATATTCAAAAAAACTGCCTTATAAAATTCCATACATGAAATACGATGTTTATTCTCCAGCCAGAAACATGGCCAGAAAATGTCAGTGCAATGGCGGATGGGACTGGGGTCCATGTATTATGGTTTCTGGAATCTATGGAGGCATATCTCTAAAAACTGTTTCTACAGGACTTTTTAATTCAGTTCATGTTGAATACAGTCATAAAGAAAATGATTGGATTGCAGATGTATCAGTCTCTTTTGATTCAATCAAAAATACTAAAAAAACATTTGAATTTTCTATTGCCGGTAATGATATCGAAACTAATCTTTTAAGTAAAAATATCAGCCTTCAAAAAGGAAAAAATACAATTCAGGCAAAGCTAAAAGTTAGCAATCCTTCTGTATGGATGACCGCTGGTGAATTAAAAGAATCTGGACTTTCAGAAAATACTTTATATGATTTGAAAATCAAAATTGAAGATGAAGAATCATGCCAGCTGACACAAAAAATTGCCTTCAACACCTTAAAAGTTATTTCCAAGAAAGATAAAGCTTACGGAAAAGACGGCCGTTCCTTATATTTTGAAAATAATGGCAGAAAGATTTTTGCAAAAGGTTCAAACTGGATTCCAGCAGACTCCCTGCCTTCAAGATTAACATTCGAACGTTACGAAGATTTATTGAAATCCGCAGTTGCTGCCAATCAAAACTGTATTCGAGTATGGGGCGGTGGATATTACGAAAAGGACTTCTTCTATGACTTATGCGATAAATTAGGATTGATTGTATGGCAGGATTGTATGTTTGCCTGCTCTCTTTATCCTGTAACAGAAGATTTTCTTGAAAATGTAAAATCTGAAATTGAATACCAGGTTGGAAGACTTCAGCCTCATGCATGCATTGGAATCTGGTGTGGAAATAATGAAAACTTTGGAGCTTTAAACTGGTTCCCGGAAAGTAATCAAAACAGAGACCGTTATCTGGTAGATTATGACCGGCTTTATGTTGATACAATCGGTAAAAAAATTAAAGAACTGGATCCTTCAAGAATTTACTGGCCAAGTTCACCATGTTCTGGTCCTGACGATTTTGCAGATAACTGGCATGCAGACTCTATGGGTGATATGCATTACTGGAGTGTATGGCATGAAAGAAAAAGTTTCGATGCTTATCTTTCAATAAATCCAAGATTCGTTTCAGAATTTGGCTACGAATCCTTCCCTTCTCTGGAAACTATCAGATCTTTTGCCCAGGAAAAAGATTTTAATTTCACAAGTAAACTGATGGAATATCATCAGAGATCTCCAAGCGGAAATTCAATCATGCTGGAAAATTTCAGCAGATACTTCTGTTTCCCAAATGGATTCGAAAACATGATTTACCTTAGTCAGGTTCAGCAGGCTCTTGCAATAAAAACTGCTGTCGACTGGTGGCGTTCATTAAAACCTCATTGTATGGGAGCTCTGGTCTGGCAGTTAAATGATATCTGGCCTGGTCCATCCTGGTCTTCTCTGGAATATAATGGCAAATGGAAGTTATTACATTACGAAGAAAGAAAATTTTTTGATATTGTTTATCAGCCTTTATATATAAAAGACAATAAACTTTATGCTTTCTTCTCAAATGACACACAAGAAAAACTTTCTGTAAACTTAAAGATTTCATATTTGAAATTTGATGGAAGTAATTTTAAGCAGGAATTAATTCTTAAAAAAGATGTTTCTCCAGATACAACAGTTTGTCTTTTTGAAGAAAAAATTGATACTGAAAATAAGAATAATTATTTTATTTATGCAGAATATCAGGCTGTATCAGAAAATGGAAAATCATACCAGGGATGTAATACAGTATTCCCGGGACTTTTCAAACATGCTGAAATTGAAAATCCTGAGATTGATATTTCTTTTATTGAACAAAATGATTATTTTGAAATAAAATTGAAATCACAAAAACCTGCTTTCTTTGTGTCTCTTGATAATGATAATTTACCAGGAATCTTTGATGATAATATGTTTACCCTTCTTTCGGGCCAGACAAAAATCATTAAATTTGTTCCTGCTAAAAAAACAGATTTAAAAACTGTAATGAAAAAAGTTTCCTTAAAACACTTGAAATCTACATTCTAAGAGTATAGATTTATTAAAAAAGTTTTTATCGGAAAGAGAAAAAAATTTCGGAGGAAAGAAATGAAAAAACTTTTATCATTAATTGCAGTAGGATTTGTTTTTCTTACTTCAACATTCGCATTAGACCTTGGAGATGTTAAAGGTACCTGGAAAGATACAAACTGGGATGCAAAATGGACCTTCTCTGCTGATGGAAAAATCTTATTAACAGACAAGAATGGAGATACTGTTTACACTTTTACAGATGATAATGTAAAAGATTATAAGCTGGATGTAAACACAACCGGTGTAAGTATTTCTTTTTACTGTAAAGACACTCAGAGAGCCTATAAATTTACCAAACCAATTTCATTAAATGCCGATTTAGACATGCACATTAATCCAGACTGGACATCAGAGGATTATGATGTAAAGATTAAATGGCAGTAATAATTTAGATTCTTTGTTAAAGGAAGAAGGACTGACTTTTTTAAACATTTTAAGTCAGTCCTTTTTTTTTACTCATCAGCTTTAGATTCGAATTTTGAATAGCCTGGAATAAAGATGATTGGTATGTCACCAGTTGCACCATTTCTCTGTTTTGCCAGAATAATTTTTCCTTCCTGTGCTGCAACTTCTTCTTTTAATCGGTCACGGTGAAGGAACATTACAACATCGGCATCCTGTTCAATAGAACCAGAACCTCTTAACTGGGCTAGGTTTGGTTCAGAACCTTCCGCATCACGGGCAACCTGGCTTAATGCAACAATTGGAATTTCCAGCTCGCGGGCAAGAGCTTTTAAAGATTTGGAAATTTCACTTACCTGTTCCCACTGCTCTTTTTTTGTATTTTCAGTAGTTATCAAACCAATATAGTCAATAAAAATGATTTTTACACCATGATTTGTTACAAGTCTTCTTGCCATTGCTCTTAATTCAAGAAGTCTCATGTTTGGTGTATCGATTGTATATAAAGGAGCTTCATACCATCTTGATGCAGCCTGCTGTACCTTTTGAACATCTTCAATTTTTAACATTCCGGAACGAATCTTATGCATTGGAACACGAGCTTCCTGAGCAAGGAGACGCATACCAATTGATTCATAAGGCATTTCAAGAGAAAAGAAACCGCATGGAATTTTTTTCTCACAGGCAATATTTTGAATCATTGAAAGTGCAAGAGCTGTTTTACCAATGGAAGGTCTGGCACCAATAATAATAAGTTCTGAATTTTGAAAACCAGAAGTATATGTATCAAGTTTTGCAAATCCTGTTGGAATACCTGTAAATTGATTTTTGCTCTTATATCTTGCTTCAATAAGTTCAATTTCTTTTACCATCATCTGTTTTGCATCATAAACAGTTGTCGTTTCATTTCTTTCAGATAAGGCAAAGATTTTTTGTTCGGCACTATCAAGTAAAGATTGACTTTCAGTCTGTAAATCGTATGATGAAGCTCTGATTTCTGAAGATACAGATATTAAATCTCTTCGTGCAGCTCTATCTAAAACAATATCAGCATAAGATTCAATGTTTGCTGAAGAAGGCACTGTATCTGTAAGGGATGCAATATAGGCACTTCCACCAGCCTGTTCAAGTTTTCCCATTTGAGTTAATTCGTTTGCAAGCGAAACAGAATCACCTCTAATGTTTTTTGTATAAAGCTTGAGCATTGCATCAAAAATTAATTGATTTTGTAAAGAATAAA
>CAMPAL010000071.1 GCA_946631855.1 uncultured Treponema sp.
CTGGCGTCCATGGAAATATAAAGATGTTCTTTATGAAGATAAATTCTGGCATTACGCTAAAATGACTGATTTCTACGATCACTTAATCAATATGAGAGATTCAAGAACTCAGGCTGATTATGATAAAGATACTCTCCTCATGGAAAATCTTTCTAAAATGGCAGAAGAAGATGCTAATGATCCAAATAACTACCACAACACACAGGGAAAGACTGGAAGTGTCTGGTGGATATTCGAAAAAATAAACAGGTTTACCAGAATCAGGAAACTTGTAACTATTAAGGCTTATAAGATAAAGAGAATCTATGACAAGCGAAAACACAGAAACTAAGATTGAAAAAAATCCAGAACGATTAAAAGTTCTGGCAAAAATTGAAGAATATGAAAAAAAAGGATGGTTTTCTAAAGATGTAGAAGACGATCCTCCAACAATTCCTCTTACTCCTGATAAAGTTGATTACATCAACAAAAAATTATCAAACAAAATCATCTCTAAATTTGCCATGCATCAGGCTGTTCGATTTGTAAAATACTTAATCAAAAATAAGCAGATGATTATTAAAAATGTAGTAGGAATTGAAAACTTCACAAAATTATCTAATCAGGGTGCAATTCTTACCTGTAATCATTTTAATGCTTTTGATAACTTTTGTATTCACTGGGTTTTAAGACCTTATCTTAGAAAAGAAGGCCGCGAAATGCATGTAATTATTCGTGAAGGAAATTACACCAACTTTCCAGGATTCTTTGGTTTTATAATGCGTCACTGCTATACCCTGCCCTTAAGTGCAAACTTTTCTACAATGAAAAAGTTCCTTAAATCTTTGAAGATTCTTCTGGACAGAGGTGAAAAAATTTTAATTTATCCTGAACAGGGAATGTGGTGGAACTATAGAAAGCCAAGACCTCTTGTAAGCGGTGCCTTCAGATTTGCTGCAGAAAATAAAGTTCCTGTAATTCCAATGTTTATTGCAATGGAAGATACAGAAAATATTGATGGTGACGGATTCCCAATTCAGGCATACACTCTGCACATCATGCCTGCAATTTATCCAGATCCAAACAAAACTTCTAAAGAAAATATTGAATATCTGAAAGAAGAAAACTATAAGCTTTGGAAAAAAACTTATGAAGATTTTTATAAGATTCCATTAACTTATACAACTGAAAAATCTGAAGATACAAAAACAAATGAGTAACAATAAAGAAACAAAAATAATTTATTACAGTGATGAACTGCATGATGAATTTGCAGGAGACTCTATAAAGCCTAAAAAAATTGACGAAAACTTTTTTTATGGTGACAGTTCAGCAGACTGGAAAATTATTCACTATTTCTGGTACAAAATTGTTGCTCATCCTCTTGCTTATATTTTCATGAAATTGAAATATCATCATGTTTTTGTAAACAAAGAGGTAATTAAACCTTATATTGGTAAAGCAAAATTCCAGATTGGAAATCATACAAACAATATTGGAGATGCTTTAATACCAAGTTTTTTACAGTTTCCGAATCATAATTTTTTGATTGTAAATGCTAACAATGTAAGCATGCCCCTTCTTGGAAAAATAACTCCTTACATGGGAGCAATTCCTCTTCCAGATAATATGGCAGCTACAAAAAACTTTTTGAATATTCTGAAACTAAGAATATCTGAAAACAGATCGATTACAATTTATCCGGAAGCCCACATATGGCCTTTTTATACAAAAATTCGTCCGTTTGGAGATCAGTCTTTCAGATATCCTGTTCAATATGATGTTCCGACCTTTGCATTTACAAATACTTATCATAAAAGACGATTTTCAAAAAATCCTCAGATAATTACTTATGTTGACGGACCATTTTTTGCAGATAAATCTCTTTCGCCAAAAGAACAGAGAAAAGATTTAAGAGATAAAGTTTACAATGCTATGGTGAAAAGAAGTAAAAATAATACTGTAGAATTGATTAAATACATAAAAAAAACTGAGGATAATAATGATTAATGTTTTATTTTGTGGAAACGATGGTGTTTTTGACGGAGTACTTACAACTACTCTTTCAATCTTAAAAAGAACAGAAACTAAAGAAGCTTTTAATATTTACTTATTCACCATGGATGTTTCTTATCTTAACCCAAAATACATTCCTATCTCTGGTGAAAAGGCTGCTTTTCTTGACAGCGTTGTAAAATCATACAATCCTGAAAACAAAATTACTTTAATTGATATTACTCCTTATTATAAAAAGGAATTTGCAGGTTCTCCAAACGAAGGCTGCTACTGTTCACCATATACATTAATCCGCCTGTTTGCAGATATGATTCCTGATATTCCTGAAAAAATGCTTTATCTTGACTGCGATATTATGTTCAACCGGGATATTACCCTTTTGTATAATCAGGATATTTCTGAATATGAATATGCAGCAGCTCCTGACCATTATGGTAAATACCTGATTCGTCCAGACTATATCAATGCCGGAGTTTTGCTTTTTAATATCACAAAATGTAAGGAAACTAAACTTTTTGAAAAGGCAAGAAATCAAATAAAAACAAAGAAATGGCTTTTCGCTGATCAGGATGCACTCTGGCATTCAACAACAAAAAAGAAGATGCTTCCTCAAAAGTTTAATGATCAGAAGTTTTTACACCCAAAATCAACAGTTGTACGTCACTTTTCAAAAAGACTTTTCTGGCTTCCCTTCCCTCACACAGACAATATCAAACAATGGCATATAACAAAAGTTCATAAGATTTTTAAATATGACCAGTTTGATGATATTCTTTACGAATATGTTTATCTGAAAACAAAATTTGAAAGAGAAATTCAGAAATAACAGGATTAAGGAAGGCTCCAGAGTTCTTTCTTAGTCTTGATAAGTTCTGTCATAACTGTTCCAACTTCTTCAACGCCCATCTTCCTGAGATTTTGACACATTTTTTCCCAGGATTCATCAAAAGTATCTTGAGGACCAATAATCATATCAATCAAAGATGTTTTTACCAGTTCATCAGCTTTATTAATTATTGCAGTATTTTTTTCATCAAGAGGATACTGCCATACCCTTCCATGTTTTGAAACACCAAGTTCATCGGGTTGAGGAAAAAGGTCTGTCCAGGTTTCAATTCCATAAGCTTTAAGAGTTTCTTTTTCAATGTAGTTGTAATTTTCAATCACAAAATCTTTCTGCGTTCGGCCTAAAGAATTCCCTGTTGAATCAATATAACCGGGACCTGCCTCAGGAAAAGGATATAACCACTGACCAATTCCGTTTTCTTTTGTACTTTCTGTAATACTGATACGTTTCCCCTGAGAATCGTAATAATAATCTTTACCTTCAATTCCCCAGTTCACAAGAATCTGAGCCTCTTCGGAACACATCCAGTCCAGAAATTTAAAAGCAGCAACTGGATCGTCACAGGAAGTTGAAATTGCAATTCCCCATCCGCCGGAATATCCATAATCTTTTAGAGATGGATCTTTATATTTTTTATCAGCAGTTACAGAAAGATATGCAAAAGTTCTTTCAGTCAGCCCTTTATTTTCAAGTTCCTTCTGACTATCGACCAGGCCCCAGTGAGTATATGAAGTACCAAGAACATAGCCATTTTCAATTTTAGAACGCCACATATCAATATTTTGAGTAAAACTTTCGGGATCCAGAAGGCCTTCATGATAAATCTTATTTAACCACTTATAAAAAAGTTTCATCTCGGGATACAAAAACTTATAAGTAGCCTGCATGGTATCCTGATCGACTATCCACTGTCCGTCATCAGGCTTTCCAATAACATAATTACCTGGATTAGAAAGACCTACCAGCCAGTACCAGTCATCCGTCAAAAGACTAAGGCCAATTGTTTTATGTCCGTTAATTTCGGGATATTTTTTTATATAGGCAAGAAGAAGGTTTTCATAATCATCTAGAGTTGAAATTTTTGGATAACCAAATTCTTTCAGAACTGCATTTTGAATCTGCATATTTCCTGAAACAATATAAGTGTTATTTTTGAGCTCATAAGTTCCAACTGTGTAAATTGAAGGATCATCCAGTGTATTTCTAAGCTTAACAATCTCATTTTTATATAATTTTTTTATATTATCCCCGTACTTTTCAATATATTCATCAAGAGCAATTACGGCACGGGCATTTATAAATTTTGTAATATCACTTTTTACAAAAATTAAATCAGGATAATTTCCGTTTACCAGCATCATTTCAATTTCTTCGTTATTGGAATGTTTTGGATAAAGAAAATTTAAGGTTACTCCTGTTCTTTTTGTTATTTCTTTTGCAATGGGGTCATTAAAACCACATGGTTCAGAAAGGTCCGAGGAATAAAGTGTAAAAGTTTTTATTTTGTTGTAATCATACTTAGATTTATTTGAACAGGCCGTACAGAAAATAAAAACTGCAGTCAGTATAAAAAAAAGTTTATTTTTCATTTTCAATAACCTTCTTATATTCTTTTGGTGTATAGCCTGTGCATTTTTTAAACTTCATAAAGAAATAATCGGTGTTAGAATATCCTACAAGTTTTGAAATTTGATAGATTTTCAAATCTGTGTTTAAAAGTTTTTCTTTTGCATCTTCAATTCTAAGATTATCCAGATAAGTATTAAATTGAGTTCCTGTATATTTTTTAAATTTCTTACCAAGATAAGCACTGTTACAGTTGAAAAGATCACCCAAAGTTTCAAGTTTTAAATCTGAAGTATAGTTTGATTTCACATAGGCAATAACTTTTACTATAACCGAATCTGTTGTGTTGAAATTAAAGTTTTCAAGAAGTTCTTCAAAAACCGATTTAATATAACTGATAATTTCGGAGTAAGAAGCTGCTTCAAGTATTTTTGGAACTACTTCAAAAGTTGTTCCGTTGGAAATTTCTCTTTCAGGATATTTTGAAATTAAAGAATTTCTAAGTTCTATCATACAGGAAATAAACATTTTCTTTGTTTCAGATTCAGATCTGGATAAATCACAATAAAAAGCCTTTATTTCTTCTACTATTTGGTTCAGTTTATTTTTATTGTAAGTTTCAATGCAGAAAACAATATCTGTGATGAAGTCAGAAAGTTTTTTATCTTCAAGATTTGAACTCTGATAATTACTGATATTTTCAGAAGAAATAAAGTTCAGGTCGGAGATATAGAAAAGACAGGAATTAAGTTTTTCTACTTCCTTATAAGCACTAAGAAGCCCGTTCAGGCCGGTGTACAAGGCACTTTTACAAATAAAAGTCTTTTTATTTTTATTTAAACGGGATGTTCGATCTATACAGTTGTTAATTGCAACTTCATTTGTAGCTTTTAAAAGAACAATGATTTTCTTTTCTTTTTGTAGAATAACTCTGGTAAAAAAGGAGAAATAATTATCAATAGATCTTAAAAAATCATTAAGATTTAACTGGTCTAATAATTCGGTATCAATTAATACGCAGGAATATGTAGAGTTTTCATAATCTGTAAAGAAGGAATTTCCGACAAATTTTACCGGTGGTGTAATTTTTCCAGTTTCAAAAAGTTTGAGTAAATAATCATTTATTTCAAAAACTTCTGCATTTTTAGAAACTTCATTAAGGATTCGTTTTTCGTGTATTTCTTTTGCAATCTGAATTACTTTTTCCTGAAGTTCATCTTCATCGACAGGTTTTAAAAGATAGGCTCTGGCACCCTTGTTAATACTTTTTTGAGCATAATCAAAATCTGAATATCCGGAAAGAATGATAAAAGCAGGCATTTCAAGATTATTAGTTTCATGATATTTATTTACTTCAGTCATTACTTCAATTCCAGTAAGGCCCGGCATTTTTATATCAAGAATGACTAAATCTGGACGTAAATCATTAATCTGACTTACAGCATCTTTTCCGTTTGAGGCTTCTCCACAAATTTTGTATCCGCATTCTTCCCAGTTCAAAATGCATTTTAAACCGTTTCGGATATTTGCTTCATCATCCGCTATTAATACTTTTAACAAATCCATTTTATGCTCCCGTCTGGACAGGTATTCTTATTGTTACCTGAGTTCCTTCACCAAAATCACTGCTTATAGATAAACCATATTCATTTCCATAAAAAAGTTTTATTCTGGAATTAACATTAGCAATACCTATATGAGTTGAATTTATATCATCAAGGCCATTTTCAAGCTGTTCATTTAACTCCTGAAGTTTATCTTCGTCTATTCCGCATCCATTATCTTTTACAGAAATATTCATAACTTTTTTGTCGTTTAGAACTTCTGTATTTATAAAAATATAGATAAATCCACCAGAAACACGGTCCTCCAGTCCATGGCTGAAGGAATTTTCCACAAGCGGTTGAATTAACAGAGGCAGAATCATTACATCATTTATATCACACATTGTGACAATATCATATGAAACACGGTCTGCAAATCTCATATGCTGAATATTTAAATAATTTTGAATTGCATCAAGTTCCTGAAAAAGAGGAACAGGCTTTCCCTTAACTCCCAGATTATATCTCAAAAGTGAAGCAAGAAGTTTCAGCATGGTAGCAACTTCTTTTTCTCCAGAAGCAATTGATTTCATTCTGATAGTTTCCAGTGTATTAAATAAAAAATGAGGATTAATCTGATTCGAAAGCATTTTAAAACTCATTTCACTTTGTCTGGTCTGGAACTGTTCTCTTTCAACATTTCTTCTGTAAATTTCGTTGATCAGGTTTTTAATATCTTTTGACATTTCATACAGTTCAACGTAAATCTGTTCAAATTCATCATTTCCACCAATACTCGGGGCAATCTCGAAATTTTTGGATACAACGTTTGAAATTCCTTTCTGTATTTTTTGAACACGCCCGTCCAGATAATTAATAAAAATCATTATTACAATTACAGAAAGCATAAGCATGAAGATAAAAATTAAAGATGACAAAAGGATGATTCTGTCGGTTGCCATAATCAGCTGATACATTGGGATGATAAAGGCTACTGTAAATTTCAGGCGGGAATCATCTGGATCAAAAATATCTTCTGCAATAAAACCGTATCTTTCACCATTTAGTTTTATAATCTGCAATTTTGATAAATCTGGAGAATAGTTACTTTCAATTTTTATAAGTTCATCAACTTCGTCACGGGTAAAATTTTCAAAAGAATTGTAAAAAATCTTATGGTCTACAAAAACAGCGGTATTAAAAATTGATTTTCCAAGTTTTTGATTAATTACATTTGGATCAAGATTAACAACCAGAACGCCTACATAATCCTTGTACTGGGCAGTCCACAAAGATCTTACCAGACAAATATATTCTTTCTTGGAAAATTCATCTGTTCTGTGCATCCAGTAAGGTTTTCCTTTAAGATTTTGAGCAGTAACATACCATTCGGAATACTGAGTTTTATAATCAGCCTTAACAATAAAAGAGTTATCGAGCAAAGTGGTATTTTCTGTATAGATTCTATAGTTTGCAATCTGATCATACATTAAAAGATAATTTTCGAGAAAACTTAAAGAGGCGTATGCATTGTAAACCTGCTGAATATCCTGGTATTGGGTAAGGAGAATGTCCTGTAAAGGTTTATTTAAATAAATACGGTCAGAAAAGTTTTGAATTTCATGAAGGGATGTATTTATGCTTTCTTCAGTCTGTTTCATTGAAGTTTTAACTTTTTCCATTTCTCCATCAAGCAGTGTGTTATACAGGAAAAAAATGAAAATAATTGAAATTAAAACAACAGGAACAATAAAAAGCAGGATAAAAATAATTCGAAGGCTTTTCTTTATGGAGACTTTATTTAAGAGACTTTCAAGTTTTTTTCCAATTTGAGCCATAAATAAAATTATAGCATAATCAGACTTTATTTTCCAAATTCACGTGGACATGGGCCAAAAGCTTTTTGTCTTGCACGGACGGCCTGAATAAGAGCATTATCTTTTTCAAGCAGATCAATTACATCCCAATGCCAGTCTAATGTTTGTGGTGGAAACAAAGGAGCTGGATCTGGGGCTTTACGGGAATTTCCCTCTTTTACCAGAGCAATAAAATCTTCAAAAGTTTCTTTATCTGCAAGTTTTGTAAGATAAGGTTCTTTATCCAGAATCATAATGCTTTTATCAGAATTAAATATAAAATCCTCTTCTTTATAAACTGATGGAGCTACAACATTTCTGATTTTTTTGCTGCGTCCTGAAACACAGGAATAATTGTTTCCACAGGAATAAAGATGTTTATCTACAAAATACTGATTATCATCAAATGAAAGTGTGACTTTTTCATCAGCATAATCCATATCAGAAAACCAGTAACGGATATTAAAGATTTTATCCTGATTTATATAAAAAGCCCCAATATTCTGAGGAACTTTTTGCTGACTGATTTTTATTCCTTCCGAAACTGCATTTCCACGGTAAAAATTTTTATCACTATCATCCTGCAGATAAAAATTCAAAAAAATATTGTCATCTAAAATTACAAAAGGAATGGTCGAATTCTGAAATCTTGAATACTTAAGATTCAATTCATAGGCATTCTGAATTGTTTCAGAGGCTTTGGAAATTGTATTTAAGTCAAAATAAACCTGTTCTGATTTTCTGGCGGTTGCATCATTTCGGGTTCTTTTTTCTTTATCTGCATATTCCTGAGGTTCTGCAGCACGGTCGTAATACCATCCGTAAAAAGTTTTTAATAAAACAACAATCTGAGCATCTTCCGAACTTTCATTTTTTTCAAAAAAAACAAAACGGTCTTTTCCTTCCCAAATGCCATAAAGAGAATCTGGAATTTCAATTGCAGATAAAAAAGATGAAAAAATGAACAAAATGAAAAAAAATGCCTTTATTTTTCGCATATTTTATTTATCGGCAGAAAAGCAAGTCTGTCAAAAGGAAAATAAGAAATCTTTAAATTCTATGGAAAAATCATTATAATTTAAGAATGACATATTTAGCAAAAATTGGCGAACTTACATTAAAAGGTTCCAATCTTCAGGAATTTGAAAATCTATTAAAACATAATACAGCAACTTATCTGGAAGGCTTAAACTGCAAAATAGCCTTGAGAGCAGGAAGATTATACATTGATTGTGATGATGAAGCTGCTGAAAAAGTAGAATTTACTCTTAATCATTTAATTGGAATCACAGGTTGGGCAAAAGCCAGTGTTTGCGAAAAAACAATTGAAGATATCAGCAGGGCTGTTTTTGAACTTGCTAAAATTGAAGCAGAAAAAGGCTGTAAAACTTTTAAAATTGATGCACGCCGTTCAGACAAAGGCTTTCCTCTAAATTCATATCAGATTTGTTGTGAAGCTGCAGGTGATGTTGAATCAATTATGAAAGTTGATGTTCACCACCCTGACACAATAATCTACGTTGAAGTAAGAGAAAGAGTTTTTGTATATGTTGATTCAAACACCGGCTGTCGTGGACTTCCTGTTGGTTCAAGCGGAAAAGGACTTCTTCTTCTTTCAGGTGGACTTGATTCACCTGTTGCTGGTTACAGAATGCTTCGCCGCGGAATGAAAGTTGAATGCTGTTATTTCCATTCCTACCCTTACACATCAGAAGAAGCAAAGCAGAAAGTAGTTACACTTGCCCAAAAACTTGCCTATTATGGTATTAAAATGTATCTGAACATAATTCCATTTACAGATGTTCAAATGGAAATTAAAAAGAAGGCACCGGAAGCCTGGTCAACTTTAATGCTCAGAGTTTGTATGATGAAAGTGGCAAACCGTCTTGCAGGCCGCTGTAATGCAAAATGTATTATAACAGGAGAAAGTGTCGGTCAGGTTGCCAGTCAGACTATTGAAAATATGACCGTAACTGAACATTTTGCTGAATATCCATTGTTAAGACCTTTATGCGGAATGGATAAAGAAGAAATCATCAAGGATTCTTATTTTATTGATACTTACGAAACTTCTATTCTTCCTTACGAAGATTGTTGTGTACTTTTTAGTCCACGTCATCCAGTTTTAAGAGGAACTTGCGAAGAAGCAGAAGAAATCTACAAAAATCTTGAAGTTGATGAATTAATTGAAAAATCTTTCAGAGACAGAGAAATTGTAAAACTTACCGCAAATGACCAAGCTGTATGGAAAACTTCGGCAAACAATAAAAACGAGGATCAATAAGGATGAAGGCTCAGGAAAAGGAACTTATTTATAATCTTCTCAAAACTGCCGATGCCTACAATTCAGGTTATACCAGGGCAAAATTTGTTCAGAATTTTGAATTTTTAGATGATGATGAAGGAAGCATTTCTGAAGAAGTTGCAAATTCTTCTACATCAGTAATTCCAATTCCTCAGGAAAATAAAAGCGAAAAAGCAGGACTTTCTTTGGATGAACTTTCTGCAAAAATACTACGTTGTACACGATGTGGACTTGCCAGAACCCGTAATAATGTTGTTCCAGGTGAAGGTGTTTCTTCCCCACTTGTACTGGTCATTGGTGAAGGGCCTGGTTATGATGAAGATATGCAGGGTCGACCATTTGTTGGTAAGGCAGGAGTCCTTTTGGATAAAATGCTTGCCGCAATTAAATTGGACAGAAAAACAAATGCCTATATTGCGAACATTGTAAAATGCCGTCCACCAGAAAACAGAAATCCTTTTCCAGATGAACAGTCTGCCTGCTTTTCTTTCCTTGAAGCTCAAATTCATCTTTTAAAACCAAAAATGATTTTATGCATGGGAAAAATTGCAATTGAAAAACTGATGAATCAAAGCGTTGCAATTACAAATTCACACGGCCAATTTTTTGAATATCAGGGCATACCTGTAATGGCAACATTCCATCCATCTGCACTTTTAAGAAATCCTGATTTAAAACGTCCAGCCTGGGAAGATTTAAAAAAATTCAAAAGTAAGTTAGATGAAATATCTTGAAATAATCCTTAACCTTCCTGTTAATCAGGGATTTACATATTCCTATATTCCTCCTGAAAACGAAAAGCCTGAACTTGTACCAGAAATTGGAAAAAGAGCAGAAATTACTTTTGGAAATAAAAAAACTCAGGGCTTTATTATAAATATTTCAGATTCAATACCAGAAAACTGCCCTGTAGATGCTGGAAAAATCAAACCTGTAAAAAGAATTATTGATAAAGAAGCTCTTTTTGGTCCAGAACTTATTGAAATTGCAAAATGGATATCGCACTACTATCTTTGTACTTTAGGAGAAGCTGTATTTTCAATGATTCCTTCCGGTCGAAGAGACAGTAGTGCCGGAGGATTTAGTTTTGAAGAAGAAGTACCCTCCACCTCTAAAAACAAATTATCAGCAGAGCAGGAAAATGCAGTAAATTCAATTCTTGAATCTAAAGCTGCTTTTCATTATTTATACGGACCTACCGGCAGCGGAAAAACAGAAGTTTTTCTTTCACTTGCTGAAAAAATCCTGGAACAGGGAAAAGGTGTAATTTATCTTGTTCCAGAAATTGGACTTACAGGACAGGTTGTAAAGTCTGTAAGACAAAGATTTGGAAATACAGCAGCAATTTTACATTCAGGTCTAACACCATCCCAGAGACTTGGTGAGTGGCATAGAATTATGCATAAAGAAGCAAGAGTTGTAGTAGGAACCCGTTCTGCAGTTTTTGCCCCACTCCCAGATCCTGGTCTAATAATTATTGATGAAGAACACGATGGTTCCTACAAATCAGGAAACAATCCCCGCTACCATGCAAGACAGGTTGCCATGCACCGCTGTTCTACTTTGAAAATTCCTCTCTTAATGGGAAGTGCAACACCTTCTGTAGAAGCCTGGTACGGCATGAAAAAAGGAACAATTATCCGCCATACATTAACAAAAAGACTTGCTGGCGGACAAATGCCATCAATCTCTTGTGTAGATTTAAATTATTTTCAAAATGACGGATGTATTTCAAAACCACTTGAAGAAAATATCAGGAAAACTCTGGAAGAAAAACATCAGGTTATTTTATTTTTAAATCGCCGGGGTTTTACTCACTTTTTCAGATGCAATTCCTGCGGATATGAGCTGGTCTGTAAAAATTGTTCAGTTCCACTCACCTATCATAAAAATGAAAACCGTTTACGATGTCATTACTGCGGATGGTCTGCAATTCCTCCAGAAAGTTGTCCACAATGTGGTTCGCTTGATATAGGTTCTTCCGGTTTCGGTACAGAATTTATTGAAGCAGAAACAAGGGCAAAGTTTCCAAATGCAAGAATAATTAGAATTGATACAGATGTTCTTAAAAATAAAGAAGAACTCTTAAACAGTCTG
>CAMPAL010000072.1 GCA_946631855.1 uncultured Treponema sp.
TATACCAATAAGATAAACAAGAGAAACTCCAAGTGTAGAAAGGTTATCTACGATTGGCCAGATAATATTGTTGATATTTACGGCATGAATCCAGACTTTCTTACAGGTTTTACACAGCCCGCTGAATATTCCCTGATTTACCTTTTCACGGGCGAAGGACTGGGTAATCTTCATTCCATTCAAAGATTCTGACAGATATGCTGTAAGATTTGATCTTTTGTAACTTTCCTGTTTCCAGGCTTCATGCTGTTTCTTTTTCATTGCAATCAAAACTATAAAAAGAACTGGAACAACTGCCATTGAAACCAGGGTAAGTTTTGGATCAATTGCAAGCATAAATCCAATAATTACTACAAGAGTAAAAAGATCACTTATGAGCTGAATAATTCCGTTTGAAAGCAAATCTGAAAGAGAGTTTACATAATTAACTACTCGAATCAGAATTTTTCCGTGAGGACGATTATCAAAATATGAAAATGGAAGTGACTGGAGTTTTGTAAATACATCATTTCTGATATTTACAATAATTTTCTGAGAAACCCTGGTCATAATCTTCAATTTTGCAGCAAGTAAGAATCTGACAACAATTACAGAAGCAGTAAGAATTACAGAAATTATTACAAGCATTCTGATATTTTTAGAAGGAATAGCCTTATCAATAGCCATTCTGATTAAATAAGGACTAGTTAATGAAATTACAGAAGAAAGCAGCATTAAAATACAAGACAAAACCATCCACTTGGTAAAAGGTTTTATCCACTTCATTAAACGAAGTACAATTTTTGGATTTACTTTCTGTTCAATTTCTTCATCTGCATCAAATTTATTTCTTGCCATATTAAGCCTCGTTCTGTTCTGTCCAGACAGTCTTGTAATAACCGTTTTTAGCCATCAGTTCTTCATGACTTCCAGATTCAAGAATTTCCCCTTCCTTCAAAACCAGAATTAAATCACAGTTTTCAAAAGAAGAAACTCTATGAGAGATGATAAATGATGTATGTCCATTTCCTAAACTCTTGATTGACTGTCTGATTTTATATTCCGTTTCGTTATCAACAGCCGAAGTTGTATCATCAAGAATCATTATTTTTGGATTAGCCAGGAAAAGTCTTGCAAGGGCGATTCTCTGTTTCTGACCACCACTCAAGCCGACACCCCGCTCTCCAACAATTGTGTCATAACCATCAGAAAGATCACCGACAAAATCCTTTACTCTGGCAAGTTCAGCAGCTTTTTCCACCTCTTCCATGCCTGCTTCCGGATTTCCAAAAGCAATATTTCCTTCAATTGTGTCACTAAAAAGAAAAGCTTCCTGCATGGTGATTCCAACATTCTTTCTCAAATATTGCAGGTCATATTCCTTAACATCAATTCCATCAATAAGGACCTGACCTTCAAGAGTGTCATAATAACGGCAGAGAAGATTTGCAATTGTTGATTTTCCGCTTCCAGTAGGACCAAGAATTCCAACTGTCATTCCCGGACGAACAAGGAAATTTACATCTTTCAAAACCGGAGTTTGATTATAAGAAAAAGTTACATGCTTAAATTCAACTTCACCAATTACAGGAGTATCTCTTTTAAGAGGATTTTCACAATTAACAATCTTTGGTTCTGTACAGTGAAGTTCATAAAGTCTATCAGCAGAAGCATTAAAATTCTGAGTATTATCCACCAGGTTTCCAAACATATTGATTGGCTGAGTGAATGCCCACATCAAACCGTTGAAAGTTACCAGCTGACCAATAGACATTTCTCCCTTAATTACCAGATAACCGCCAAAAAGGATAAGAATAACTGGTAAAATACCACAAAGAGCTTCTATCCATGGGGTGTATTTTACACGAATATCAGAGTTATCAACTGAAACATCTTTAAAGGCAAGATTTTCCTTCTGAAAACGATCAATTTCATAATTTTCACGAACAAAAGCCTTTACAACACGGTTTCCTTCAATATTTTCTCCAACCCGTGAGTTCAAAATTGCAAACTGATCACGAACTCTAAGATGGGCAGGACGAATATTAATCTTAAACTTCTGAATAAGAAAGAGAACTGGAGGAGCAATAATTAAAAATGCCAGAGTAAGTTTCCAGTTTATTGCAGACAAAGTTACAATCGAGAAAATATAAATACATGAATTTTCCAGAATCTGATATAAAACCCATGCAACAAAATGACGAACTTTATCAAGATCTGATGTGAGAAGGGTCATTACATTTCCAGAAGGAGCTCCATCATACCAGCTGAAATCCAGAGTCTGAATATGAGCATAAAGCTCTTCCCTCATACGCAAAATTACATTCTGAGAGCAGTGTTCAAAAATTACCTGATAAGAATAACGCAGCACAGATTTTCCTGCAGTTGTTGCAATCATTATCAAAATAAGTTTTGTAAGAATATTTAATTCTCCCCCCTGAATTACACGATCAACAATAGAACCTGTAATCAAAGGATTTATCATATTCAGAGCTGCAACCATAGTACTTAAGGTAAGCCCCAAAATCATCAAAAACCTATACTTTCGCACATAAGACCATATCCATGCAAAAGCACTTTTTCTTTTCATATCAAATCTCCACTAAAACTAGGTGCATTTTCCTATTTTTGTGATTTAGTCTAGCATTCACACAATTTACGTGATATAAAGAACACAAATAAAAATTGTACAAATCTCTATCAGCAGTTTATACTCTTTAAGAGGAGAGAAATTACAATGGACGAATTATTTGAATATAGCGACAGTTTAAATGCCCCTTTTCAGGCCTTCCCGGGCGACTGGAAATACGTAAAGCCACACTGGCATTATTTTACAGAAATGATTTATCTGGTTAGCGGCGTACTTTTCGCAGAAGTTGATGGAAAACAGTACACTATGAATCCGGGAGATATGATTATCTTTCATCCAAAACAGATTCATTCCTTTCTGGACTATCCTGTAAAAGAAGAATATCCCGATAAACCATTTTTTTATGTAATTAAATTTGATGATATGATTCTTTCAAACACCACCCCAGGTTCTCCAAAACTTCCAAAATTACTGGATTCTGTAAATAAAGAAAAACTATCAACAAATCTTATAACAGCCCATGATTTACGCTTTAATCCTGTTAAACTCTTCTTTGAAAACTGCATCTGGGAAACTGAACATAAAGAATTCGGCTATGATATAAAAGTTGCATCAACAATCAGCCTTATTATCACAGAATTAATACGAATCTGGCTTAGACAGGGCTTCCAGTTTTCCTCAAAAACAACTTTTGATCAGTTTAGTACAAAAGATTTTTCCGTTCTTGAATATATTGATGCTCACTCTTCTGAAAATATAAACATTGAAGATCTGGCCTCAAAATGCGGTATGTGTTATTCAAACTTTGCAAAACAGTTCAAGACACAATTTGGAAAAACCTGTAAAGAATACATTGAATTTATCAGAATTTGTAAGGCTGATACCCTGCTTCTTTATACCGACAAAACCCTGGACTATATAAGTCAGGAAACAGGCTTTACTGATGCAAGTCATTTTATACGAACTTACAAAAAGATTAGAGGAATAACTCCAAAGCAAAGAAGAAATTCCAAGAATCAGTAAAAAGCTATAAAATAATTGTACAAATCAATACAAATCTGAAAATTAAATAAAAGGATTTTATGAAAAATATAGAAAAATTTGAAAAAGAATCAAACCGCGATTATGCACTCAGGGTGATTAAGGAAAATATAATCAATCTTGAACTAAAACCTGGAACAATGATTAGCGAACAGGATTTAGCCAATGAATTAAAACTTTCCAGAACTCCTGTTCACGAAGCAATGCAGGAACTGGCAACAACAAAGATAATTGAAATTCTTCCACAAAGAGGCAGTTATGTAAGTAAGATTGATATGGACAGGGTGGATGAAGCAATTTTCATGCGTACTACCCTTGAATCCGCAATTGCAGAACTTGCCTGTGAAAAAGCTACAGATTCAGATATTCTGGAACTGGAAGAAAACCTGCATCTTCAGGAGTTTTATCTTGAAAAAACAAATCTGGATAAATTTATGGAACTGGATAATGCCTTCCACGAAACTATGTACAGAATTGCCAATAAACTCCAGTGCTATTACATGGTAAGACTGATGAACATTCATCATGACCGCTTAAGAGAATTACACATTCATTCTTCAGATCCTGCAGTAGTTATTTCAGAACACAAACAGATTGTAGATGCTTTCAAAAACCACAATGGCAAACTTGTTAATCAGCTGATTGTAAATCATATTAACAGGCTATATAAACAGCAGGAAGAAATAGTAAAAAAATATCCAGAATTTTTTAAATAATTTTTAAAAAATTTAGATTTTACCTGTTGACACAAAATCGTAATTTCTATAATATAAAGAACATCAAGCGGGCGTAGCGAAGCTGGTTATCGCGCTGGCCTGTCACGCCGGAGATCGCGGGTTCGAGCCCCGCCGCTCGCGCTAAAAGCTTTCTGAGAAATCAGAAAGCTTTTTTTATTTATAGGCATTGAGGTCGCTTCCAGCGACTCTTTGTATATATTTTTTTAAATTTTCGGGTATTAGGTCGGGCAGCTCGCTGCCCTTACCGAGTTTCCTTCGAAAACTCGCGCTTTCCGCTGCTAGCGCATTCAATAGTAAACCCTAAACAAATCGCTTTCGCGCTTTGTTTTTAACGGATTTTCTATTTTCAGGTTCGGGACATTGAGGTCGCTTCCAGCGACCCTTTGGATATATTTTTTATTTTTTTTCGGGTATTAGCGCAGCTGGTAGCGCACGACGTTCGGGACGTTGAGGTCGCTGGTTCGAATCCAGTATACCCGACATAAACTCTAAATTTATTAAAATAATTTTCTTTTTTAAATTCTAACTTCTGGATTCGATCCGTAGAGAGTGCGAAAAATTGCGAAGACTTGGAGCAATTTTTCGAAAAAGCGACAGGATGTCGCTGACAGCGAACGAAGGCGGGCTGAAGAGAGGCAACAGGACGTTGCCGAACGGAAGCCGAATCCAGTATACCCGACATATAAATCTAAATTTATTAAAGTTTTCCCCTACGTATTGACAATTAATTAAAATGGGATAAAATGCAATCACGCTATGGATTATCCCATATAAACGAGGTCAATAAAATGGATTTCATTTATCGTCATGCAGAAGATGCTATTAAAAGACTGTCAGATTCTTACCCTGCTATATTGGTAACAGGTGCCAGACAGACAGGCAAAACAACACTCTTACAAAAAATTACAGATGCACGTAAGATTCCATATATTACCTTTGATGATCCAATGGAAGAAGCTTCTGCAAAGAATGATCCAAAAACTTTTATTGAACTTCACGCTTCCCCTTATATGTTTGATGAAGTTCAGTATGTTTCTGATTTGTTTCGTTATCTAAAAATCGAAATAGATAAAAACCGTCATAGCGGAATGTTTTTTCTTACTGGAAGCCAGCAGTTTTCTCTAATGGAAAAAGCAACAGAAAGTCTTTCCGGACGTATTGGCATTATACAATTATACCCTCTTTCTGCAAGAGAAATCCGAGGCGACAATTTTAATGACAATTTTATTCCAACAAAAGATTTTATTCTGGAAAGAAATAAAGCTTTGTGCAAAACAAAATACTCCGTACAAGACACCTGGAACAGGATTTTTCTTGGGGGATATCCGGAAGTAATTAAAGGAAAAGTATCTCCAAAGGATTTTTATTCAAACTACCTCAAAACTTATATTGAACGCGATATAAGAAAACTTACACAGGTTGCAGATGAAACTCTGTTCCTTCAATTCATAACTGTTGCTGCGGCCCGTACAAGTCAGCTTGTAAATTATCAGGACATGGCTAAAGAATGCGGAATAAGTGAAGTAACTGCTAAGAAATGGTTGTCTTTACTTGTTACAAGTGGTCTTGTTTACCTGCTTAAACCTTATGCCGTAAATGTTGAAAAACGTGTCGTAAAAACTTCAAAGCTTTATTTTATGGATACAGGGCTTGCAGCATTTCTTACACGATGGACAAATCCTGAAGTTATGCAAAATGGGGCAATGGCAGGAGCTTTCTTTGAAACTTATGTTGTAAGTGAAATAATAAAATCATTTGCAAACAACGGGGAAGAACCACCAATTTATTTTTATAGAGACAAAGACAAAATTGAAATTGATTTACTTATTGAACAAAATAATACTCTTTATCCTGTAGAAATAAAAAAGACTGCTTCGCCAAATGCGGATGATGCAAAAAATTTATACATAACAGGCCGTCTAAAAAATGTGCAGATTGGACAAAATGTAATTCTCTGCAATACAGACAAGGTACTCACCATTCAAAAAGGTGAAGTGTCTGCTCTAGCAATTCCTGTAGAATTTATATAAAGTTCGGGACGTCGAGTTCCCCGGTTCGAATCCAGTATCCCCGACATTTATTAAAGTTTTCCCCTATAGCAACAATAATAAAATCATGTTATTCTTAATATACTTATGGTAATATTTGATTTTGACGGAACTATTGTTGATAATATTTCCCTAGCCATTGAAATTATAAATGCCCATTCGGAAGTGTATAAATATAAAAAGGTTAACCGTGAAGAGAATGGCGACTTATCAGCCTTTGAAGTTGTAAAGTTTATGGAAGTAAAATATTGGAAACTTCCATATTTAATGTATCAGCTTAGAAAAAAAATTAATGAAAGAGAATCTGAAGTAAAAATTATTCCTGGAATTAAAGAGACCCTTGAAAACTTAAAAAACTCTGGGTATCAGCTTGGAATTTTAACTTCTAATACCAGCGCAAATGTAAATAAATTTTTAAAAAAATTTGGTATTGATTCTTATTTCACATATATCAAAACTAGAGTGCCTATTTTTGGAAAAAAACAGGCACTTCATAAAGCTAGCAAACAGCTCAACAAAAATTTCATTTACATTGGTGACGAAATAAGAGACATTGAAGCCTGCAGAAAAAACAACATTCCAATAATTTCTGTTGGCTGGGGCTTAAATTCTACATCAGCTCTCGAAAAAGCAAATCCAGGCCTTGTAGCAAAAACAGCTGAAGACATTACAAAACTAATTGAACAATATAAAGAAGATTTATTCAGAGGTTAAAAATGACAAATGAACTTCAGATAAATAAAGCAATAAACATTACCGACCAGCTTATAAACTGCCTTGATGATGCTGAAAGACAGCTTTCCTCTGCCCGCAACTGGGGTTTCCTTGATATACTTGGTGGAGGCCTGATTACAGACCTTATCAAACATTCAAAACTTGGAAATGCAAAATCTTCTATGAATCAGGTTAATTATCTTTTACAGGAACTAAAAGATGTTCTTGGTGGAATAAGTATGCCTGGCGATTACAGAATGAATGTAAACGAATTTCTTACATTTGCAGACTTCTTTTTCGACAGTGGGATCGTCGACGTTTATATGACAGCAAAAATCATGAACAGTCTTTCTGAAGTACGCAAACTGAAAGAAAAATGTTATGACCTGAAAAGAAGACTTTCCTCTGTACAATAAAAACGGCGAAGTCAAGGCTTTAAGCGTGAGCGTGCCTTGACTCGACGTAATTTAACTAAGAAAACTGTGCCTGACGAAGATTGTAATAAGCACCTTTCTTTTCCATCAATTCAGCAGGACTTCCACTTTCCAGAATACCCCCCTTATCAATTACAAAAATCCGGTCTGCATTCTGTATTGTAGAAAGCCTGTGAGCAATTACAAAGCTAGTTCTACCCTTTAACAAATTCGAAATACCGGCCTGAACAAGTAATTCTGTTTTTGTATCAATACTACTTGTAGCTTCATCCAGAATTAATATTCTAGGGTTAGAAAGCATTGTTCTTGCAAAAGCCAGTAACTGCCTCTGACCATTACTCAATTCTCCACCACGTGCTGTTAGTTTTGTATCATAACCATTTTCCAGATTACGGATAAAATCATCCGCATGTACAGCACGACTGGCTTCAATCATTTCCTCTTCAGTTGCATCCAGTTTTCCATACATTATGTTTTCACGGATTGTACCACTAAAAATATAGTTATCCTGGGTCATAATCCCCATCTGAGTACGCAAAGAAGAAAGTTCTACATCGCGAATATCAAGTCCATCAATCAAAATAGCTCCGTCCTTAATATCATAAAAACGACTTATAAGATTGACAACAGTTGATTTTCCAGCCCCGGTTGGACCTACCAGAGCAATAGTCTCCCCTCTTTTTACAGAAAAATCTACATTCTTCAGAACCTCAACCTGATCTGTATAGCCAAAAGTAACATTTCTAAATTCAACATCACCTTTTACAGCAGGCATAGGAAGTGCATTTTCTTTTGAAGTAACCTGTGCCTTTTTATCAATTATTTCAAAAATTCTTTCTGCCCCAGAAGCTGCATTAATAAACTGATTGTAGAAATTACTGAGGTTCAAAATTGGCTGCCAGAACATTCCAACATAAGAACCAAAGGCAATATATGTACCAATAGAAACATTATCAATTCCTAAAAGTTTTATACCAACCATATACAGAGCCATTGTTCCAACGCTCCAGCACAAATCAATCCATGAACCAAAACCATCACACCAGCGAACTGCACGTAAAAATTCCTTTCTGTCATCCCAGACCAGCTGCTGAAAAGTTTTATCAGTTTCTTCTTCGGCTCTGAAACTCTGTATTATTTTAATTCCAGATAGATCTTCATTTATAAAAGCGTTCATATTTGAAGATTTCTGTCTTTTTGCCTTCCAGTGCTTTTCTGCCATAATAGAGATAAGAAAAACGCCTGCAATTAAAAAAGGAAGACTGCAAAGAGCTGCCAGAGCCAGTCTCCAGTTTTTAATAAACATAATCACCATTACAGCAACTACAGTAACCAGATTTGGAATAAGTGTAGTAACTGCATTTTCGATAATGTCCTTAAGAGAATTCGAATCACCAATAATTCTGGCAAGAATCTTTCCCGAAGGTCTTGAATCAAAAAAGGCCAGATCCAGACCCTGAATATGATCATAAAGTTCCTGACGCAAATCCTGAATGACCTTATTACTGGTTTTTGCCATTAGAATCATTCTGAGTTTTATTGCTAAGACCGCAAAAATATTAATTAAAGCTCCCAAAAGAACAATTCTTATAAGCCCTGCAACATCGCCCGGAATAATATAATTATCAATTGCCCTTTCATTTAAAAGAGGATTTATTAAATCGACTCCTGTTCCAAATGCCATCAAAAGAAAAACCATTGCAATTCTTTTCTTATATTTCAAAAGATATTTGAAAAGTCTTGGCATAGTTTCAAAATTTGATTTCTGGACCTGCTGTTCATCTATCTTGTAACTATTCATTCTATACTCCCAAAAAGCCCATCTGTGGGCCTGCACCTCTAATACTGGCTGTCATAAGTTTCCTTATACAAACCACCCAGCTTCATCAATTCATCATGAGTTCCGCACTCAACAAGTTTTCCCTTGTCCAGAACAATAATTTTATCAGCTTTACGAACTGCACTAATACGATGTGCTATGATGATTTTTGTCATGCCTTTTAAATCTGCAAGAACGCCCTGTATTTCCTGTTCAGTTTCAGTATCCAGAGCAGATGTCGAATCATCCAGAACAAGAACCGGAGTTTTTCTCGCAAGGGCACGGGCAATGGTGATTCTCTGTTTTTGTCCACCAGACAAGCCTAATCCCCGTTCGCCAATTACAGTCTGTTCCTTATCAGCCATTTTATCCACAAATTCTGCAGAATGAGACTGATTTAGAGCAGAACGAACCTGAGCCATTGTGATTTTTTCCCTTTCTCCAAGCCTGATATTTCCTTCAATAGTGTCTGAAAAAAGAAAAATATCCTGCATAACACAAGAAATAGACCGTCTCAAAGCAGGCAAAGGAAGTTCCCTGATATCAATACCATCAAGTTTAATAGAACCATCTGTAACATCATACATACGCTTAAGCAGATTGATTAAAGTTGTTTTTCCAGAACCAGTTGCTCCCATAATTCCAAGAGTCTGCCCCGCCTTTATATCAAAACTTACATCATCAAGAATTTTTCTATCGCCTGCAGCATAAGAAACATGCTCAAAACTTATATCACCACTAATGTCAAATGGGGAAAACAAAGCTTCCGGTATTTCTTCATCTTTCAACTGAGACTGATCTGTTATCTGCGGAGTTTCTTCATAAATCTTATTCAGACGCTTTACGCTTGCCTTAGCACTCGAAAGACCATTTGTAAGCCATCCAAGCATTTCCATTGGCCATATCATTCCTCCAACATACTGAATAAATGCCATCAATTCCCCGACAGACATTTTTTTCCAGCCCTGCAAAGGATTTTCCTTCATAACAATAAGACCACCAAGCAGCAGAGAAAGCACTGTGATAATTCTGGTAATCATCTGAATAAGCGGATTATATTTTACAAAAACCCGGCTCAAATCAATATTCAGTTCATAAAACTTCTGATTATGCTTATGAAATTTTGCAATTTCAAATCCTTCCCGGGCAAATGCTTTTACAGTTCTTACCCCCGCAAGGTTTTCTGCAGCAGTATTGTTCATTTCTGAACCTTCCTGTGCAACTGCCCCATAAAGATTATCCAGTTGTTTTTCCATAAGGATTGCAATAATTCCAGAAGCAATCATTCCTAAAATCGGGATAATTGCCAGCTGATAGTTTATTCTCATCATAAAGAAAACAGTAGTTACAGTTCTTATGAAAACTTCAGCAATCAAAATTCCCATAAACGCTGCTATATCCCAGATACGGTCAACATCATCCTTTACACGGCTCATCAGTTCACCACTGTTTATGCCGTCAAAAAAATTAGCTGACAAACTCTGAATCTTTTGAAAGAGATTAATTCTTACCTCAGATGCAATTTTACTCCCTGCATAATCACATAAAAATTCCTTGGTATACTGGAAAATACATCGCCCTACACCAATAGACAAAATTCCCAGTAAAAGAAAATTCAAAACTTCAATTTTCCTGCCAATTAAAACATCATCAACAATATGCTGAACTATCAAAGGAGCCGCCTGATCCAGCATTGTTCCAGCAGTCATTGCAAGAAAAGCTATCAAATACAAAAAACTATACTTTCTAAAGTATCTAAATAAATTTAGCCTGTTCATAAAAATTGTAAATTATTTTAAGCTGAATGAATCCGGTAACGTTCCGAATATACGATTGTACACACGTAGAGGTTCGTGCGGTCGAAATGTGAGGATTAATTTTTTAAGTGGGATTTAATTCTCTTTCATAGAATGGAGATTATTTCCACACTTAAAAATATCCATAACATATATATCCATGGGAGTAACCTCCATACAAAGAATTTCATCTGCGAGTAGATGATAATTTTAATTTATTGATATAAAAAAAGAATGTCAATAGAACAAAAAATTATAAGGATTACCACCTAGCATCCACCATCTCACATTCTTATATCTTGAAACAAATTTCTTTTTTCGATATTATAGGTGTACTTTTACGGAATTACCGAGAATGAGGAGGTGACAAACAACATGGCAACAATCAACGTTGACGATTCAGAAAACCTTGAAAAAGCAATCAAACGTTTTAAGCGTATGGTTGAAAAAGAAGGAATCATCCGCGAATACAAAAAGCGTGAATATTTTGAAAAGCCTTCTGCAACTCTTCATCAGAAGAAAACAACTTTGGAACGTAAACTTTTAAACAAAAGACGTAAGACTGAAAAGAAAGAATACTAGTTCTAATACGTCGAGTCAAGGCACGCTCACGCTTAAAGCCTTGACTTCGCCGTTTTAAGGGTTTTGTAATAAACCCTCAATAAAA
>CAMPAL010000073.1 GCA_946631855.1 uncultured Treponema sp.
TTGATACAACCGAAGCAGGAGTTATGGAAGCAGCCCTCCGCCGTTACAACGGAAAACCAATGATTAACTCTGTAAACGGCAAAAAAGAAATTATGGACAAAATCTTTCCGCTGGTAAAAAAATACGGCGGACTTCTGGTTGCTCTGACTCTGGATGAAGACGGAATTCCAGATAATTCTGCAAAAAGAATTGAAATTGCAAAAAATATCTACAAAGAAGCAGAAAAATACGGTATTCAGAAAAAAGATATCATAATTGACCCGCTCGCAATGGCAGTTTCTTCCGACTCAAAAGCAGGCCTTGCAACACTGGAAACAGTTCGTGCCATCCACGAAATGGGAGGACTTACCAGCCTTGGTATTTCGAACGTTTCTTTTGGACTTCCTAACCGTGAATTTGTTACTTCTGCATTTTTTACAATGTGTATGAACAACGGTTTAAGTGCCGCAATCATGAATCCTTTGCAGATGGAAATGATTAAGGCTTACAAGTGTTACTGTTTACTTTCGGGAAAAGATGATAATTGTGTTGATTATATAAACTGGGCATCTAGTGTGGAACTGATTACCGCAAATCCTTCTACCCCTTCCGCTCCTTCTGAAAATAAAAACACAAGTTCCACAGGAAATGAAAACAGCGGAAATGAAAGCCTTTCTCCCCTTTCGAATGCGATCATCCACGGTTTGAAAGATGATGCAGCAACCGCAACAAAAGAACTCTTAAAAACTACAGAAAGCCTTGCAATCATAAATGAACACCTTATTCCGGGCCTTGATTATGTTGGAAAAAGATTCGAAAAGAAAACCATGTACCTTCCACAGTTACTCATGGCAGCTGAAGCGGCAAAATCGGCTTTTGGTGAAATTAGAGCCTACATGGAAGCTTCGGGCAAAAAAGGTCAATCTAAGGGAACTATCATAATTGCAACTGTAAAAGGCGATATTCACGATATTGGAAAAAACATTGTTAAGGTTTTACTGGAAAACTATGATTTTGACGTAATTGACCTTGGAAAAGATGTTCCTCCTGAAACCGTGGTGGAAGCCTGCAAAAAAGACAAGGTTCAGCTGGTAGGTCTTTCTGCCCTGATGACCACAACTGTTGCCGCCATGGAAGATACAATCAAACTGTTGCGGAAGGAATGTCCATGGGCAAAAGTTTGCGTAGGCGGTGCTGTAATGACTCAGGAATATTCTGACCAGATTGGTGCAGATTTCTACGGAAAGGACGCAATGGATACTGTCCGATACGCCCTGGAAGTTTTTAAGGTTTTGTAATAAACCCTGAATACGTCGAGTCAAGGCACGCTCACGCTTAAAGCCTTGACTTCGCCGTTTTGAAGGTTTTGTAATAAACCATCTATACATCGAGTCAAGGCACGCTCACGCTTAAAGCCTTGACTTCGCCGTTTTGAAGGTTTTGTAATAAACCTTCAATCAAAAACTTTACGACGCCATTCTGATTCAAGTGCCAGGATTGTAGTTACATTTTCTGTATTATCGCTGGTAGCAAGAGCTTTTACATAAGGCTCTACAACCATTGTTTTATAGGATTCCCAGCGGGCAGGCAACTGATTTGGAACAGAAAGCATCTGAGCTGGTGGAAGGTTTGTTAAAAGTTGGGTATAGAAAACTGGCAGAATATGTTCTGTTACATCTCTAATTGCCGAAAAACCACCTGCTATACCAAAAATCTCTGTTTCAAGATTAAGACGATCTTTACGTTCGAGAATAGCTCTCTGATTTTCTGACTGGAAAAACCAGCTTATAAACTCGGTTGCACCAACAAGATTTTTTGACTTTTTGTAAATACCCATCATCGTAAAGGAATCTTCTATAGGGAGATTTCTATCTTGTACTATCCAGCGGTAATCAATTCCTAAATCCTGATCTTTCATAGCCTTAAAAAGCTGATCGCTTGTAGTATATGCAAATAAGGTTCGGTTAGTTGTTACCTGACGATAATACGGCATAAAGAGATATTTGTATGAAAAGTCTTCTTCCGTCTGAGCAGAAGTGTTTTCCTTTATCACCCAATCACTTAATTCATCTGCTGATTTACTAAGATTTGCGGCAGACCAGACAATTTCACCTTTTTCTTCGCGGAAGTTTGCCCCGTAAATCTTTGTGGCAAGATAAATAAACTCATTATTACTTAAAGGTGTAAAGCCCATTTTTGTATAGGCTCCCTTTTTATTTTTTTCGTTATAAGCCGAACCTGCTTTTCTTAGCTGTTCTAAGGTAAGAGTGTAGTTATCGGGAACCAGATCTTTATTTTCGTTTGAAAAAACAAGGGCAGGAAGATTAAAGGACACTGGCAATAAATACTGGACCCCTTTTTTCTGTCCAGCAGTCAAAAGCTGAGGATAAAAAACATCTGAAGTAAGTTTTCGGTTATCAAAAATATAATCCAGGGATTTGTAATATTTTTTTGGATTATCAGTTCTGAGCCAGGAACCTACAACTATATCTGGGGCAACTTCGTCCCTTGCAGGCGGCATTGAAAGTGCCGGATTTTCCTTGTAAACAAGAACGGCACTATTTTCTTTATGAGTTTTATTAAAAAGTTCTACGTATTGAGCAAATTCACTATTACTTGTCCAGATTACAATTCTACGGGCTTGAACATCTTTTTTTTTGCCGCAGCCTGTAAAAACTGTAAGAGAGACAAGTGCAAGTGCTATTGTTTTTAAAAGTTTCGACTGATTTTTTAACATTTGATTCCTAAGTCTATTTTTACATAGACTCAGCAATTTTGTAAATGCTTGAATAAACTGAATCAATCTTATCTTCATCAATACTTGAGAAAGCTACGCGAAGAGTATTCTGATCAATCTGGATAATTCCAATTCCTTCTTCAGCGAGCAATTTCTTTCTGATATCTTCGGCATTTCCTGTTTTTACGTGGAAACTCATAAAGTAACCAGAATTGAATGGAAGAACTTCAAGAACTTTTGATTCATGAGTATCTACGAACTTACGAACTGCATCATAACGAACCTGAAGCATCTTTTTAAGTTCTTTTTTCTGAGCTTCATGAGCAGGATCTGTCAAAGCGTGCATTACAAGACTCTGTGATGGAGTTGAAGAACATGATACTGAAGAACGGATTGCTGCCATAAACTTTGTTGTCAAAGCGGTGTACTGTGCGTCTGTAAGATTTTTTGAAGCAAATGTTACAAATCCTGCACGGAAGCCCCAGGCAAAATCCTCTTTTGTTGGACCATCAGCTTTAATTGCAAGTACATTTTCGTGTAAGTCGGCAAGGTAAGCAAACAAGGACTGTGGTTCTATATCATCTTCGTAATTTAATCCAAAGTAAGCATCATCTGAAAGTACAAGAACTTTTTTTCCGCTTTCTGCAATTTCTTTTACTATGCGAACAATTTCTTTAGCTTCAGATTTAGTTGGGCTATATCCAGAAGGATTCTGTGGAAAGTTCAAAATTACACGAACTGAACCATATTTTTCTGCATCTGCCTTCATCTTAGCTTCAAGGTCAGCAATGTTGAACTTACCGTTTTCAAAACACTTAAACTGATGGAATTCAGAACCACGGCGGGCAGAACAAATCAATTCGTAGTTATCCCAGCAAGGATCAGCAGCTAGCAAAGGTTTATCTACATCAATAAAAAGGTCGCAAACATAAGACAAAACAGCTGTAAGTCCTGGAACTAAAATTGGAAGTGAAAAATTTTTATCCTTAAGTGAAGGATTTTTTTCGATTATTTTTTCTTTCCACATCTTACGCAAATCTGGATTACCAGCCGTTTTTGCATAAGCTACAGTTTCTCGTGGATTAAAGTTAGGCATACTCTTTTTGTAAGAATCCAACTCAATTGGAGTACCATTTGCAACTGCCATACCAATTGTACCGTTTGCAAACTTTGCATCTTTAGCAGCTTCGCCACCCTGAGAAATAATTCCGTTTGGAAAATAAAGGCGCTTTCCCATGTCAGACATAAGAGCGTCTACAACTGAACCTTTTAATGTTTCATTTAAACCTTGTGCTAATGGATTAATCATAATGTGGTAATTATGCAAATTTGCTCTTTTTTAGTCAATGATTATGCATATTTTTTAAGTAAAACTGTATATTTATGCAAAAAAGTAAAAAAGAGGTCTGTCCCCATGCCTGAAAAGACCTGTCTAAATCATCTTTTTATGTTCATTATTAATTTAATTTGTGTTACACTCCACTCCATGATTACTAATATTGAAAACATTAACAAAGCTGTTGCTAATTATAGATTAGAAGCCTCAAAAAGACTTGTCGGTCAGGAAAAACTTATTGATGATATTCTGATTGCCTTTGTGGCTGGTGGACATGTCCTTCTTGAAGGTGTTCCAGGACTTGCTAAAACATTAACAATAAAAACTGTTGCTGAACTCTTAGGATTGAACTTCAAACGTATTCAGTTTACTCCAGACCTTCTGCCAGCAGACGTGACTGGAACTCTTATTTATGAACAGGGCAAGGGAACTTTTTCGGTACGCAAGGGTCCAATTTTTGGAAATATCATTCTTGCTGATGAAATTAACCGTGCACCTGCAAAAGTTCAGTCTGCCATGCTTGAAGCCATGGAAGAAAGACAGGTTACCATTGGTGAACAGTCTTACAAACTGCCGGATCCATTCTTTGTTCTTGCTACACAAAACCCAGTTGAACAGGAAGGAACTTATAATCTGCCAGAAGCAGAATTAGACCGTTTCCTTATGAAACTTATTGTTCAATATCCTACTGCTGATAATGAAATTCAGATTGTAAAAACAGCAGGAAAAGCTCCTCTAATTCCGGTAAAACAGGTTATTACTGCATGGGATATAGAAGCCATGAAAACGTCTGCAGATCAGGTTGCTTGTGATGAAAAACTGATTGAATACATTGTTTCAATTCTGACTGTAACACGTCCGGAAGAAGCAAGTCACAAACAGCAGAGTGGAAGAACAATTGTTAATACAACAAATACAAATGATATAACCCGTTACATACATTTTGGAGCTTCTCCTCGTGCAGGAATTGCAATGCTCCAGTGTGCAAAGGTTCATGCCCTGTTTGAAAGCCGCGATTTTGTACTCCCAGAAGACATTAAAGCAGTGGCCCTGAACGTTTTGCGTCACAGACTGGTTTTATCTTACGAAGCTGCCGCAGACAATGTTTCAGCTGATGAAATTATTTCGCAGATTTTAGACTTTGTTCCAGTTCCATAAAAAAGGAATACTATGCAAAAAAGTTATTTAGCGAATAATGACTCTCTGTTAAAAAAAGCATCTTATCTCCGCATTATTGCCCGGGATCTGGCAGAAGGAATGAAATCTGGAAATTTCCGTTCCCTCTACCACGGTCAGGGAATTGAGTTTGAAGGGGTCAGAGAATACATTCGCGGAGATGACGTCCGAAATATAGACTGGAACGTAACAGCAAGAATGGGGAATCCTTATGTAAAAGTTTTTGAAGAAGAAAGGGAACTCCAGATTTTTCTTGTTGTAGATACATCTGAATCAATGCGGCTTGAAAAAAATAAAAAATCAAAATATCTGATTGCGGCAGAAAGTGCTGCTTTAATCACCATAGCGTCAGAATTAAACAACTGTCCAATTGGGGCTGTTTTTTTTGACGGACAAATCCATTTTTCCTGCAAACCACTGTCAGACAAACAAAACACAATGATGATTTTACAACACCTGGACAAACTTCCTGAAACTCAGGTGAAAGGTTCTGTTTTGGGAAATGCTCTGAACGGTGCAGGAAAATTATTAAAAACCCGCTCCCTCATCTTTGTACTTTCAGACTTTAGAAGCAGCGGATGGGAAAAACCACTTCTTTCACTTGCACAAAAAAATGATGTAGTTGCAATGAGACTTCATGATGCAAATGATGAAGAACTTCCAAGCCTTGGAACAGTTATTTTTGAAGATGTTGAAAGCGGATTAAAAATGAACCTTCCTTCATCCTTGGAAAACTTTAAAAAAGAATGGAAGGCCTACAACAATTCTCAGACAAATCTCTGGCATTCTTTCTGTCTGAAACATGGAATTCTGCCAGTTATTCTTGATACAAAAAATGAACCTCTACAGGTTCTGAATCAAACTTTCACACAGAAGACAAAATTAAGGTAGGAGATGGCCATGGAAAGTATAAAAGCACAGCAAATCCTCCTGCCAAAGAAAGTTTATATTGGCGACACAGCAGAACTTCGCTGTACCTTCAACACAGACAGTTTAATTTTCAAACAGCTGACACTAAATGGCAGCACCGAGATAAATTCTGAAGTGTTCACAGGAGAACTGAACTATCAGGATTATGAAGTTCTGAATCTTTCTCTTGCACCAGTCGGAATAAACTACTATCAGCTTTCAATAAATTTTAAAGCATGGAAAACTGGAAATATCACCCTGCCTCCAGTAAAAATTGGAGAAACAGAAATTGTTCTGGATCCGGTAAATATTGTTTCCATCACCGAACAGAACAACATCAGCAGTTTAAGGGAAAATAACACCCCTATTCTGCTTCCGGGCACCACTTATAAACTTTATGGAAGTCTGATTCTTTTTGTAATACTTTTGATTATTGGAATAAGGGCTGTTATAAAAAGAAAAAGCATTATGTTCTTCATCCGTAATCAACAGCTGCTGATAAAATACCGCCGTAACAAAAAACAAACTACAAAAAAGTTGAAGTTACTGGCACTTTCACAAGATGAAGACAAAATTTTTGCAGAAAAATACCAGCATCTGCTTAGAAAATATATGGAAATTCGTTTTGATTTTCCTTTTACAAAAGCAGCAAGTTCTGAATTAATGAAAGACTTTCTTTCAAGAACTCAGGGACTTTTGACAGACGAAAAAGAAGAAGCCTTTGGAAAAATTGCAGAAACTTTTATCAGAACAGATTACATCCGCTATAGTCCGGGGAAAAAACTTAAGGCTGATGAAAAACAATCCATCATCACAACAACAATTAAACAGATAGAAATTTTAGAAAGAAACGAAAAGGAGGTGAAAAAAAATGCCTAGTTTCCAGAATCCAGCTGCCTTTATCCTCCTGCTTACAATTCCTCTTATTTTTATTTTGAGAAAACTCAGGATTTTTAACAGAGTTTCTTTTCCTGCCGTTCTTTCTGACTGGGAAGGCAATCATTTTGAATGGAAAGGACGTTCACAGAAAATTCTTTCTCTACTGGCAAGAATAATTCTTATTGCCGGATATATACTTGTAATTGGTGCACTTGCAGATCCTATTATTTCCCACCAGGAAAAGGTCTATACAAGCCTTGGAACAGATATCATTTTTGTTGTTGATACCAGTCCTTCTATGGCCGCAAAAGATGTGAACGGTGACACACGACTTGAAGCAGCAAAACAAGCAATAAAAAGTCTTTCTCAGGCTCATGACGGATACCGCTTTGGAATTGTTGGACTTGGACGAAATGCAAGCGTGATTGTTCCACCAACCTCCGATGCAAACTACTTTTCTGAAAGGCTGAACAACCTTGCAGCAGGAATTCTGGGGGACGGTTCTGCCATTGGTGATGGATTAAGTACAGCCATCTGTCACCTTGTTTCTTCTACTGCACCAAAAAAATGCATTGTTTTACTTACAGACGGAGAAAACAACGCCGGAGAAATCCATCCTGAAACAGCAGCAAAACTTGCCAGCGAAAATGATATAAATATTTATGTAGTTGGAATCGGCTCCAGAGGAAATGTTCTTGTTGAATATGTAGACCCATTCACTGGTGAAAAAAAATCAGGCCGTCTTGAATCAGAATTCAATTCTGCATCTCTCAAAAAAATTGCAAGCATGGGAAAGGGCCGTTATTTTGAAGTAAGAAGTCTGGATGAACTGGTTTCCACCCTGGCAACAGTTGCAAAAATTGAAACTGTAAATCAGTACTTCACCTATAAAACGGTAAACACAACTTATTATCAGAAAGTTCTTTTTATAGCACTCATTCTTTTTGCAATAGCCTGGTTCATAAAAAGAATTTTACTGAAAGAAATGATCTGTTACCGCTATAAAAAAATCTTATGGCTCAGAACAGGCTTTCTTTCCTTCTGTCTGATAATGCTGCTTCTGGCCTACAAGGGAATTACCTGGGGAACCTATCTTGTACCGGTACAGAAAAGCGGAACTGCAGTTTCCATGGTTTTTGATATTTCAAACAGCATGATGGCAAAAGACGGTCCAAACAAAACTACCCGTTTAAAAGCAGCCAGTCTTTATGCAAAAAAACTTCTTTCAAGAATGGAAGGAGTTTCTACCTCGGTTGTACTTTCAAAAGGTGATGGAATTGCAGCCATTCCTCTTACAGAAGACACAGCCATTATTGAATCTTTGCTGGATGTTATAAATCCTAAATTGATGACAGTTCCAGGCACAAGCATTGGAAAAGGAATTTTAAAAGCCATACAAACTTTCCCTGCAAATTATTCTGCCGCCGGTCACATATGGGTCTTTACCGATGGTGAAGAAACTGACGGACAACTGGAAGATGCTTTTATAGAATGTCTTCGTTTTGGAATTCCTGTTACAGTCATAGGATTTGGCCAGGAAAAAGAGTCACGGGTTTTAGCTGGTGATGGAAAGACAGAAGTTTATACGGCTCTGCGTTCTGTTGAAATAAACAATGCGATTCAGGCTGCAAATGAAAAATTCAACTTTTTTAAAAACCGTGCAGAAATCACTTATATCAATTCGAATGATGCAGGGTCTGCAATTTCTCTGCTTTCTCAGGTAAAACTAACAGGGGATGGAAATCTTATCACCTCTTATGAGGCTAAACCTGTTCCACGCTATAAACTCTTCATATTTCTTGCAGTACTTTCATTTATCATGAGTTATATAATCACCGAGTTTGATTTTGCCCGCTTTTTTAAAAATCATAAACTGATTAGCACTGGCCTTTGTCTTTTTTCAGTCTTTCTTTCAGGCTGTTCAAATAAAACCTGGAAGGTGGTGGATGGAACCTGGGCTTATCATGAAAAACAATACCGCCGTTCAGTTTCCCGCTTTATGGATGTTTTAACTGAAGCTGAGGAAGAAGAAAATGCTCAGATTCAGGATTACGCACTTTATGATTTAGGAACAGCTTATTTGATGATTGGTGAAGATCAGTCTGCCCTTAACAGATTTCTTGAAGTTTCGGCAGATGCCCCTGATGATGTTCGTTATGCGGCCTTCTACAACGCAGGAATTATTGCCCATAAAAATCAGGATTACGAAAATGCCAGGGAATACTTTAAAAAAGCCATAGAAATTGATAACTCAAGAGTTGAAGCAAAAATCAACATGGAACTTTCCCTGCAGATGACAAGCAGCAAAGTAAATCAGAACGAAAGTCAGGCTATTCCCGCAAGCGAGCAGGAAAAAAATCAGCCTGATATAGAAAATGCAATCTTCCAGCATATAAAGGAGAATGATCAGAAGCAATGGAAAAACAGCGAATCAAACCAGGCACAAGATCTTACAGAAGATTATTAAACTTTTTAATTTTATCAATTCTCTTTTCCACTTCTATTTTTTCTCAGGTTCTGACAAATGCAGAAATTAACCAGCTTTTGATTAGTCCTGCAGAAGACCAGCAGCTTTTTACAAAAACTGACCTGAAATTTGAAGTTTCAATTCCAAAAGTACAGCCTTCACAAATTCAGGTGATGTCCAGCAATCTTCCTTCAGATGTTTATTTTAAAACCGTCAGAAAAATTCAGGACTACGAAAGCGAAGGTACAAAAATTGAAATCTGGTACACCTTCGATAAACCGGGAACCTACCATCTGTCAAGACTTCCGCTAATGATTCAAAACCGTAGAAGAAATATTCCTTTTCAGGAAATTACAGTTTCAGATGATCCTTCAAAACAAATTCCAAAACTGCTGGTAATTTTTGACAATGGTGTAAAAATCACTTCAAATGACGAAGTATCCCAAAAAGCACTTTTCAGCAGCGTGGTTGGACAAAAACTTTTTTTCACAGTTTATTTGCAGTACACCAATCAGCTGGTTCAATTCAACTGGGACATTCCAAAAGATTCAATTTTTACCCAGACAGAAAAATTTGAAATTACAGAAGTAAAATATCGCGAAAAAAAATACAGCCATGATTTAATTCCCGTTGCCAGTTTTGAATGGACAGGACTCCGCACCGGAAATCAGGAAATGCCAAAAATAAAAGTTGTTGCAACCGGTTACAACGGCTACAGAAATGAACTCCTGCTTCCAAAAGTTACAATAGATTTTACGGAAGCCAAAAAAAATATAAATGATAATGATGATGGCATTTTTTCTTCAGCTTTTTCAAACTCTTCTGCAGAAGTTCAAAGAGAAAATCTGACAAATATTACAGATGATTTATGCTACGAGCTTGCAGAACTGTATTCAAAAGAAAGAAATTCTCTTTTCGGATACACAAAAGCAAGGGAAGGAAGAATTGCTCTTGAAACAAAACTAGGCTTACCAGCCAAAACTTCGGATAACTATTCCATCATGTGGCTCTTACTTTCTATTTTGTTTACACTGGTTTTTCTTATTATATTTATTATAGCAATCACAAAGCACCATTTAATCCGGATTCTGATTTTTGGAACAATCATGCTTTTTGGTATTGTTTCAATTTTCTATTCTGTTGGACAGAGAATTCAGGTATTTGGAATTTGTAAAGGCTGTACAATTTCTTCTGTACCAGAAGCATCTGCTGAAGCTGTATCAGAAATTAGTGCAGGAAACCTTGTTGAAATTCATGAAAAAGCCGGAAAATGGTACTACATCGAATTAGGACAAACTGGCGGCTGGTGTTTGCAGGATGATATCATTTTAGTTAAATAGGGGTTTCATATGAATATGGGAGACATTTTAGCTCAGTGGGATAAAGTTCAGGCTGATAAAAACAGAAAGCAAAAAGAAAGCGGAAAAAATACAGTTTCACATAAAAAAGCAAATGCACCAACTCCAGAAGAAAAAGCTCTTGCGGCAGAAAAAGATTTCGAAGCTAAACTTAAAGCAGAAAATTCAAAATCTATTAATCCTATGGAACTCTGGCTTCGCCGCTACGGAACAATTGATAAAGATAAACTCGCCGAAGAACAGTACGAAAGAACAAAAGTGCAGGATAGAAACTATCTTTTGAATATGTCCCCAGAAGCCCGTATTGATTTACATGGCCTCCACCAGGATGAAGCTGAAGTTCAGCTGAATGCCTTTATTACAAACTGCTGCAGAAAAGGCCTGCATAAAGTTCTGATCATCCACGGAAAAGGCATTCACACCACAGGGACAGACCCTGTTCTTGGTGAATTAGTCAGAAAGTTTATCGAAAGAGATAAACGCTGCGGAACTTCCGGCCATCCTAAAACAAAACAGGAAGGCGGAAGTGGTGCAACCTGGGTTATCCTAAAGCAGAATTAATCCCCAAAAAAAAGAAGTCAGAAAAGTGTCAGAATGCCCGTCAATGGCAAATGATCAGAATACCCTTCACCACTGTACAGTTTATACGCATTCGGCACAGAATTACTTGCAGCCCAGGGTGAATCAGACCTTGGTGAAAAAGCCGAAAACTTTATGTTGCCAGTTACAAAAATGTGATCTATACGTTCCCACTCTCCATCATAAAAGTAACTGCCTGTTTCTGTAGAATAATCCCCGTAGGAATTATACCACGGCGAATACAACTCCAGTTTTTCGTCGATTCCCCTGAAAAGAACGTTCTCCCCGCTACCAGTCATACCAGAAACGAACTCCCTTATATCACGGTTAAAATGCCCACAGAGCACGCAAGAAAAATCTACGTTCTTTT
>CAMPAL010000074.1 GCA_946631855.1 uncultured Treponema sp.
ACTGCTGAGCCAGAACCACACCGTTTTTTTCGCACAGGCCGAACTTCTTCAAATCCTTTTCATTTGCCCACCGGGCAGTACCGTAAAGGTTTTTGTTTTTATTCATTCCGGCAGTCCTGATTACCGAAATCAGGAACCATGTAAACACGGCAAGTACCGCACAGAAAATCCCCGGCCACACGGCTGCTGATATAGCCCCCTGTAAAAACTGGTCAAAGGGATTTGTAAACATGGTAATCATTATTACCAGTGGATTAAAAATCGGATATGAGAATCTTTCCAGAGGATAACTCTTCGGAATAAAGGGAAGGCGTTTGGTAAGCCAGAACAGAGGCTCACCGCAATAGCGAGTAATGTAGTGATTATCCGCCCCATTCTCCCATAAATAATTGAAGAAGAATTGACTTGACAGGACAATTCCGACCAGAATCAGTAAAACAGGTATGATGAGGTTAGTCAGGTCATACACCAGTTTCCTGCTGTTCTTCTGAGGCTTCTTTCTTAAAAATTCGTTTTGTGCCATGTAAACCACCTAAATGTGTACGGTAGCAGCTTACAATGTCACATAGCTAAAAATGTACACCGAAGTGTACAGAAGTAAAGTGTTTAATAATTATATAGCGTAAACAAAAAACTTTGTAAAGTAGTTTTATTTATTTTTTTATTACTTTTTACAAATTATTCATTTTTCTTTCGTCCTGACGAACCCATCCTGTGCAGGTGGAGGACAGTTTTTCCTTTTTCATTTGTCCGGTAACTTAATTCAATGACAGAACCGACTATATCCGGATCCGACTGCTTAAATGTGCGGACATAATAAGCCTCGCCTGTAGCCCTGTTTTCAACCACAATGGCATTATTAAATACATTTTCGTCATCCATAACAAACCGCTGTGTAACGACACCCCTGAAAGGCCCTGTCTCCCGGTCATAAACCTTAAGGTTACAGGCGGAAGTCCATCTCAATGCACGTCTTGCGTTCACGAATGTATTATAGCGGCCGATATTTTTAAGCTTTAATGCCCATTTTTTCTCAAGGTAATATACAGGCGGAATATGCCTGGAAAAGCACCTGGCAATTCCCATTTCACATAAAGTTGAAAGCCTTTCCTTCATCTCTTCATTTCTTGCAATTATTTCACTTTCATATTCATTACCGTCATCCTCTTTCTTCGGAGAACTGAAGGTTCGGCAATACTGCAATATCTTGTCATCAAGGATGGTATAACGCCTGGCTGCCGGAAGGCGTTTTTTTGCAGCCTCAATCTGTTCCCTGGTCCTTTTTCCAATCATCATGGTACACAAAGCACCAGCTGTCACCCTTGCCATTTTAATTACTTCTTTGGGGATGCGTATTTCCTCCCCGGTAATCCTGTCTTTTCCATTCAGAAGCAGGTGTGCATGAGCATGTTCTGTATTGTGGTGTTCGGCTGCCATCCATGAAAAATGATAACCTGTCATTTTTTCAAGGTTATTAACAAAAGCCCTGACAAGGGGCTTAAGTTCAACCTTCTGACTTTCGGGTGATATTATGTACTTAAAAAACAAGTCAGTTGCAATGCTTTCATACTTCTCGATTTCTTCTTCAGGCACTTCATCATAAGTACCGTTAAAAAGCTTTGGTTTTTCTGTAACCTCTTTTTTATTTTCCTGAGTCATGTAATTGCGGAGAAACTCAAGATGATTTTTCAATTTCTCTCCATAATACATCTTTGCGGTGCAAAGCTGGTTCTGTGCTTTTCTTATTCTTCCACCGGAAAAAGACTCACTCTTCTTTTTCTCAGGTCTTGTATAAAACAGCCGGTCCAATTCCTTCAGCAGTTTTGAAAACTCCTTAGAGGCATCGGTTGTTCTTGTTTTTCTGGGAGGCTTTACCCCCTTTCCGAAGAAATCATAGTCAATGACTTCTTCTCCGGTTATTGAATCCTTGTGCATACTACCACGACCTTAAATAGTCCTCAATATTACTATCTTTTTCTATTTTTTTATTTGTTTTTTTCAAAATTCTTTCATCTACAACAGAGACCCCTTTTCCACTACGGTCTGGACAAAGTACCATGTTTTTACCTGTATGCTTAATTTTCTTTTTACTGTCTATAACTGTATTATCGTTTTCCATATCAAGTTTTTCCCTTACATCTGGGTCATATTTTAACAGGTCCTCAATAAATTTTATTCCTGTTAAATCCTTTTGTGCATAGTTCATAATTCTTTCCTCCAGCCTTTCTGTTTTTGACTTAATTATTCTTTGATTATAAATCCCTTTTGGGATTTATAGTTTTCAAGAACTTTCCTGTAACATGCCATGTCGTTTTCATTCATGTATATATTCTGTTCAGCCAAAGCTGCTATTATGCCCTCTTCTGTTATTCTGCCTCTCTTTACACGATTTAATATTTTTTTTGACTCACCAGATTTATAAACCAGCATATAAGTCTTAAAAGTGATTTTTTCATAATAAGAATGTCTTATATATCTTCCTGCCAGCTCAGCAGGGTCTCTCCCATAAAACACAGAGACCTTTTTACGATATTTTTTTTGTGACAACATTCTTTGCTCTCGTGTCAATTCATTATATATTTTTCTTCTTTCTTTCAGGTGTTCCTTGTGGTCCTCCCTCCACTTTTTATTATACTCAAGAAACCTCTCTCTATTCTGATGATATTTAATCCTGTGCTTTGCACAGATCTCTTCCCTGTGCGCTTCATAATATTTTTTCTGATATTTCCTGTTATCCATACGAATCATTTCTCCTCTTTTTCAACAACCAGTAGATTTTCAGGAATTACAGAGACCCCTTTTCCACTACGGTCTGGACAAAGTACCATGTTTTTACCTGTATGCTTAATTTTCTTTTTACTGTCTATAACTGTATTATTGTTTTCCATATCAAGTTTTTCCCTTACATCCGGCTCATATTTCATCTCTAGTTTTTCCCTTACATCTGGGTCATATTTTAACAGGTCCTCAATAAGTTTCATTTCCGGTAAATCCTTTACTGCATAGTTCATAGTTTTTCTCCTATTCTGTTTTAAAATAATTAGCGCAAGGTTGCGCTAATTATTTATTTTCCCATAAAGCAAAGGTTTGAACATATTTTCTTGCCGTTGCTTCACATAATTCTTCATGTGTCATTTCTCACTCCTTTTTAATTAAATTAAGGTCTTTTGCAATCTCAATATCCATTGTATTAATACCGTGAGAATCACTGTAAATAACTTTCTTTGGAATGGCTCTTTGATGGCGTTCAGCTTTAATCATCTGTTTTATTTCTTCAAAAGAAAACTTTTTTTCCATAAGCGGCAAGACATATTTTTCGTTAGCCTCTTTCCTTGCAAGATAAGCTTCGCTAATTGTATTGAAAACTCCTAAATGAATTTTGTGATTTTGAAAGCGTATTTCAGCAACGTATTTTTTAAGTTTATTGGAATACCAAACTCCATTAACTCCTGTAGTATTATTTTTATTTAAATTCCCACTTAATTTAGATTTCCAAATACTTAAATTTGTGCCATTTGTCATAAGACAACCGCAACTGGTTGATGCTCCAGAAATCAAGGTGCCTGAATCTACTTCTTTTCTAGTTTTATATTTGCATGAACATTCACAAAGCCAAATGATGTTTCCGTTTACATATCGTTTGCCTGTATCTTTTATGACAGTCCAAAATCCAAATTTTTGTCCTTTCAAATCTTTATAAGTTGCTCCATTTATATCATGAATTAAACAACCACAACTTGAAGTTCTTCCATCTTTAATACTTTGTAATTGTGCTTCAAAATTTTGTGTTCCACAATCACAATCACAAACTGCAAAAGCTTTTTTAGTTTTTTTACCAGTGGATTTTGAAGCCAGTATTTCTTTCAAGTAAACATCTTTTACGGTTAGTCGGTTATATTTTTTTCCAATCTCTGAAAGCCTTTTGGTTTGATAATTTCTACCACATCCACAAGATTTTATTCTACTATTAACAATTTCAGATAATAGGATTAGTTTTCCTTTATTTCCGCAATCACAATCACAAACTGCATATATTTGAAATATATTTTTTACTTTTTTTAAAACAACATCTTTTATTATTAAATGATTAATTTTTTTTTCTTTATATTGATTTCTTAAAGACTCTATTTGTGATTCTGAATGTTTAGTCTTTAGGCAGCCACAAGATTTTATAGCCTTTTTGGAAGAAGTTTTTATTTCGCTGAAACGTCCTTCGTAGCCTTTTGTTCCACAATCACAATTACAAATTGCATAGGTTATAAAGCCTCCTCTGCGTAAATTAGGTTTTTTAGTAAAACCTGTTATAGTAAGATGATTATATTTTTTTCCGATTTCAGTTGAATAATCTTTTAATTTTTGTGACTTTGACATATCGCTTATTCCTCCTCAGCTTTTAAGAACTGCTTTAGTTCTGCTGCATTGAGAATTTTTCCTGTTTTTATCTCAGTAATCTGCTCATAAAAAATACTTATTTCTTCTGAATAACTCTGCTCTATGTATATTTTTGCATCGTGGTCAGACAATGTGCTTTTCTTTCTTATTACATAGGCAACACCATTACTATTAACAGTAAATTGATTGGTTAGTACTATAAAATCATACTCTTTACTTTTGAGCTGACACCATTCTTCTATTGTCCCCTGTTGGAGTTCGTATATTTTACCATCAATTCTATAAATGAAATTACTTTTATTGTTTTTTATGAATTTATTTATCTTGTACTGCTTATATTTATGCATGATATAAATGAGAATAAAACAACAAATAACTGTTGCAATACAGTAAGGAATACGTTTAAACTCACCTGATATACAAATGAGTATTATGCAAAAAAGTGCTACTATAATGATAAACCCCAGGATTGAATAATCCTCTGATTTGTTAAACACCAGGCATGACTCGTTTGTTTTTGTAGCTTCGTCTGAAGCAGATATTTTTTTGTCCATCATTTTTTTTCTCCTAAATCACTATCTCCCGTTCTTATTTCTATGATTTTAATACATAAGTAGATTATGAGCATTGTATAGAGAACACAGATTACGCTGATAGCAAAAAGTACTGGCCTTTTTCTTGCAAGAAAAATGAGCGACCATTGTATGGATGCTATTAAATATATGGTGTACTGTATAAGATACATCAGATAGTCTTTTGTTTTCATTTTATTCCTCCTGAACTTTTATTTATTTAAAGAAAGTTTCCCTGCTTTTCAAGCAGATAAAGTATTCTTTTATCTAAAGGAATCTTTTTCAGCAAATAATCATCAAAATTCTTAAAATTTTCCGGTTTTAAGGAATTCCTCTTTTTAATCAGCATATTAATTTCAGCATGGTTCTTTTCAAAAGCAATATCATCTTTACAGTCATTTAACTCCCTAATAATCTCTTTTTTATCTTTGAAGAAAATTGGATATTGGGTGCATAACCATTTTATGATTACTGGTTTACTGTATTTCATAAAAACTTCTTCTATTTGTTTATTCTTCTGCATAATCTTCATCCTCCCATTTGTCTCTCATGCAACAGTGAAAGTTAACCTCATTGGCTTCTGAAAAGTTGTTTACCTGGTGCCAAAGAAAACAATGTCTGCACTCCTATCTGTCCCATTCATCATCTGACGGTGATTTTGGTGGAATATTGTTTGATTTAGATTTTGCAAGTTCTTCAGATAATTCTTGATTAAGCTGAATCTGCTTATCCAAACGAATAACGGCTTCTTTCATTCCGTTTTCAAGACCATTATTAATCGTTCGTTCAATACCATTTACAACAATCGTAATTTTTCCATGAAGTATTTGGTCTTGTTCTTTAAGCTGTCTTTTTTGTGTTTGGATAGTAGTATTTTGTGATTGAATCGTTTTATTTGCGTCCTCAAGCTTGCGCTCAAGTTCTTGTAATTGAGAATCTTTTGTATTCTCATTTGACAATTCTTCTGATTGTGATATATTATTTTCTTGTAAATAACTTGATGAAACTTCTTCAGACGTGTTGGAGCCTTCAAGTGAACGCTGCTCAGAAGACGTTCTGGGTGGTGTGCCAATTTTTAAGGACTGTTCAATATGAATAGTCCTTATTTTTTTCATATCGATAAGTTGTAATGTACCTGTATCTTCATGAAAGAATAAAGCAAGACCATTATTTGACGGATTAGACTTACCTTCCATGTGTTCTGATATATATTGATTTGAAAAACTGTGAAGAAATATTGCTACACCTGCCGTAGGCTTTTTCTTCATTCCATCTTGATAACGATTTCCAACCGTATGTTTTCCGACTACATTTTCATTAAGAGCTTCAATCTCCTTAAAATCCATTACAATGCCATTAACAATAGCATCAGGCTTCTTTCCATCTTTAGATTTAGAATTATTTTCTTCAATCAGAACAACATCAAATCCCATTGATGCAAGAACTGTTGCAAGTTTTGCTTCTTTTTCATACGCATCTTTATTTTCTTTTCTATGGGCATCTTCTCTAAAAGTTCCTGTATAAGTTCTTCCCTGTAATTCATAAGTTTTTGTTACAACACCATAACTCTTTTGAAGCTGTTGCTTTACAAAATCATTATGCTCTTCTGGTAAAGAATTCCTGTATATTCCAAACTGTTGAAAAATCTTAACAAGTTCTGTTGTTTCTGTTTCATTCATTTTTCACTTCACCTATATTATTTTTTCGAGCACAGGTCTGCACTCCAATTTATTTATCTTTTTTTATTAAGCAGCTTATAAATAAATCTCGAAATCTGATAACCAATTTCCCTGCTAAAGATTCTCTTTATTCTCTGCTTTAAATATTTTTTCATATCACTCATTTTCAAATCCTCTTCGAGCGCAGATCTGCGCTCTTAATATCTATCCATCTCATAATCATCATTCTTAATTTTTTGAATAACAGTCTGCTCTTTATATTCAGCAGTTTTCTTTTGAGAAATCTTTATCTTACTTCCAGATTTATGTTTTATAGGATTAAAAGATGAAACATAATAAAATTGTCCATCTTCTGCCTCAAGTACAAGACCATTACTCCAGACATCTTCATCATTCATTGAATATACATGTCTTACAGTTCCCTGAATTTCTCCCATTTCTGCTTTATAGAATTTTAATTCTGAATTATTTGAAACATATTTTTCTGCATCCCGAAAAGTATTGTACTTTCCATAAATTCTTAGACGTTCTTCAAAATTATCTTTAATGAAATATTTATTATCTTCATATTTTGCGAGACCAATTTCTTTTAAATAATCCAGGCGTGTTTTTAATTCCCCATTTCCAGGATTAAAAATAAATCCACAAAATCCATTTTCATTTGCAGGTTTCATATAATCTTTTATTGTCTGATCAAACTCTGTCCATCGTTCAGCTGTAAAGCGTCTTTCTCTTGCGGCTCTCTTAAGTTCTGTATCTCTTTCACCACAAAACTTAGTTAATATTTCCTGGCAAACTTCATGTGAATAATTTTTAATTACATCTTTAGAAAAGCCTTTTACTTCCTTACCATTCATATCAACACCATTTACTAAAATATGAATATGAGGATGTGAAGTATCACGATGAATGGCTGCCTGCCAGACAAGATCGTAATTAGAAATCTGATTCATTCTGGTAACAAAAGCTTTTGCAAATTCCTGTAAAACATCATCATCAAGATTTTTTTCTGGAGACAAAATCCATTTATAATGACGTGACTGTTTTACAAATTTTAATTTTCCATTTTTATGAACTGGCTTTATAACTTCCGCTTTTCTTTTTAAGTATTCCTCTTTTGATACATTTCCAAAAAGTACAGGCTTTTCTTTTACATTATCCTTATTCTTCTGGACCATATAATAATTTAAAAATTTAGAATGGCATGAGGCATTATCAGAATAACGAAACTTTACAGTACATTGCTGCTTTGAAGAATTTATAAAAGATGGATGTGAAAAATGATTAGATGAAGCTGTTATGTAATTAGATTTTTGTAGATAGCGTTTTGCTTTTCTAAGCAAGGAATTTAAAGGCCTTAAATCATCAGGCGTTCTTTTTACTCTTCCAAAATAAATTCTTATTCTGTCATTAATATCCTGATGATGGTCGAGATCTTTTTTAAGCTTTTTAAAATTAATCGGTGACTGTCTGTAAAGCCGAAACTCCTTATTTCATGTTTAAATCTATGAACTTTTTAAATTATATAACGTTAAAAAATGTTAAACAATACGTTTAACAAAATATTTAACACTAAAAAAAGCTCAAAAAAGGAAGTTAAACAATCAATATACGTAAATGACACTGTAAAACCGACAAAACATTGAATTACAATGAAATATGACGGGTCGTTAAACGCCTTTTATCTTGCATTCAGTGTCATTTACTTAACTTTAGTTTATCATATATTAAAAATTACTTATTGTCAAATTTAACATTATGTATCATATTATTAATTATTATGATTATACTTGCTGAAAAGCCAAACGTAGCTAAAGACATTGCGTTAGCATTAGGTCGATTCAAATTCCAGGATGGAATCTGGATCTCTGGAAAAGATTGTATTCTCTCTGCGAGAGGTCACTTATTAATTTCTCAAATGCCTGAAGAATACGATCCAAAATGGAAGTCATGGAAAGACTCATTAAAAGATTTACCAATCAATCCACCAAAGTTTATATACAAAGAAAATCCAAATACAAAAGAGGTTCTTCACCAAATCAAGAAATGTTTTAAAGAATTTGATTCATCAGAATTTATTCTTGCTACAGATGCGGAACGAGAGGGAGAAGTAATTGGAGCAGAAATTCTTGACTATGTTGGATTTCAAAATTACGCAGCTGCAAAACGTTTCTGGGTAAGTGAAGCTCTTACTCCTGAAGTTGTAAAAAAAGGATTAGCTCAGGCAAAACCACTTTCTGAATATGAATCTTACAAAGCTGCAGGTTTTGCCAGGGCAAATGCAGACTGGCTTATAGGTATGAACTTTTCAAGGCTGCTTACCGTTTCCTGCGGAAACAAAGCCATCTTTTCTTTTGGCCGTGTTCAAACTGCAATTCTTGGAGTTATTTATCTTCGTGATAAAAATATTAAAAATTTTAAGCCTGCAGATTATTTCCAGCTTGTCTGTAAAGTAAATAAAGATAATTACAATTTTTCACTTTACTACAACAAAGATGATTCAGATAGATTTTCAAGCCGAACTGAACTTGAATTCTTAACAGATAAACTTACAAATCAGGATAAACTTAAAATTACAAAAATTGAGACAATTGAAAAAACTGAAAATCCTCCACAGCTTTTTAATATTACCGGACTTCAAAAATACTGTTCAAACAAATATCATCTTACACCACAACAAACACTTGATATTGCCCAAATCCTTTATGAAAAATACAAAAGCCTTTCTTACCCTAGAACACCATCAATTGTTCTTGGTGATGAAAACGTTGAACTTTTCAAAAGTAAATTTGAGCTGCTTTCAAAAGAATATCCAGAACTTTCAAAAAATTGTGACAGTTCCAAAATCAATTCTGATAATAAACGTATCTTTAATACAGCAAAACTTACAGATCATCATGCCTTAATCCCATTAAAACAGATTCCTCAAGATGCAAGTGAAAATGAGAAAAATGTCTACAATGCAGTTCTTCTTCGTTTCTTTCAAACTATTATGCCATCTTGTGTTTATAACTCAATTACAATTAATGCTGAAAAAGATAATATGACCTTTATTGGAAAAGGTCGTTCATATATTACAAAAGGATGGAAGACTGGTCTTGATACTGAAAATGAAGATGAAAAAGAAATAGAAACATTTCCAACAGACTTAAAAGAAAATGAACTTTTACAAATTATTGAATCATCAATTCTTTCAAAACAAACACAACCAAAAAAACATTTTACAAATGCTACCCTTCTTGCATTAATGGAAAATCCAAAAGCTGAAGATGTTGAAAAAGTTGCAAAACTTGTCGGACTTGGAACACCAGCAACAAGAGCTTCAATTATAAAAGAACTTATTGACAGGCATTACATTGAACAAAAAGGACAGCAGCTTTTAATTACGAAACTTGGTGAATTCCTGATTGAAACTGTAATAAAAATTCCATGTTTAAAAGACTTTATATCTCTTTCAACAACTACAAGATGGGAAGAACAATTACAGTCAAAACCTGATGAATTTCTTCAATCAATCAAAAATTTTATAACTACAGAAATTCCAAAAATAACTATTACTGATACCTGGAAAACAAACGAAATAGGTCAATGTCCTTTATGTCATAAAGCTGAAATAGTCGAAGGCAAAAACAGTTATTATTGCAGCGATTATAAAAGCGGATGTAAATTCTCAATAGCAAAAAATATATGTGGAGCTAAAATTTCAGCAAATGATGTAAAACTTCTTATCACAGGAAAACAGACAGCTATGAAAAAAATGATTAGTACAAAAAATCAAAAAGAGTTTTCTGCAAAGCTTGTTTATGAAAAAGGGAAAATTGAATTTAAATTTTAATTTGGAGCGCAGATCTGCGCTCGAAAAGGAGTTTATATGAATAATGATATTTTAAGCGGTTCTTTACAAACAATTCCCAGTATTTACTGGGTAAGTCCTGACAGTCATAAAAAGCAAAAGAAAATCTCTAAAGATATTAATAAAACTGATAACTTAGTAGCTTTGATAGTTTCTTGTGTTTCAAAAAACTTTCCAGAATTAGAAAACTGCAAAGAAAGTTCTTTTTTTAATTTTCAAAAACAATTAAAAGAGCTTCTAACAGAAACCGAGCGCAGATCTGCGCTCCAAAAGGAAATATAAATGAGTATTTACAGAATTATAAGATTCATCAAATTTGCTGTCATTGCAATAATAGTTCTAACCATCATTGCAAATCTTCCTGAAATAAGTCATTCAATAAACGTAATGAAACAAAACATAAAAATGTTTATCTATGAAATTACGCATGTATAATTTGGAGCGCAGACCTGCGCTCCAAGATTACAGAGGTATAGAATGAATTTTATTAAATTTTTTATAAAACAAAATAAACATAAAAAGAACTATAAAAAAGCAAAGAGAATTAGTAAAAAAATTAATACAGGTGCTTTTCTTTATGATTCAATGATTCTTTCTTATTTACGAAAAATAGATCCTTTTGTTTTTGAAGAACTTTTACTTTATACATTTCATAAAAGAGGAATGAAAACATACAGAAATAAACGATACACAGGCGATGGTGGAATTGATGGCAAGGTCCGTATTGACGGATATATTTATTACATTCAGGCAAAACGTTACCAGGAATATATCAATTATCAGCATGTAGCAGATTTTAATGAGCTTTGTGAAAGATGTAATAAAAAAGGCTTTTTTATTCATACAGGAAAAACTGGGGAAGCTGCAGGAAGAATTGTAAAAAATGAACATTCAAACATAAAAATAATCAGCGGTCAAAAACTGATAGATTTTCTGAAATATAAGGATTAAAAAAAATGAAAAAAGAAAATAAAATAAGCGCCGTTACATTTTTAGTGGCAATAATTTTTTTTATTATTTCTCGAATAGTAAAAAATATTTTAGCAGGCGGAATTCTTTGTGTTATAGGAATAATCTTTATAAGCACAAGTATTATCTGTGAAAAAAAAGCAAAGAATAAGCAAAACTTTGGGATTTTTGCAATTCTGTCAAAAATCGTAAAGTCAAAAAAGAAATAATAAAATTATATAACTGAATTCCTAAGTTTTTTTAAGACAGCTATATCATTTT
>CAMPAL010000075.1 GCA_946631855.1 uncultured Treponema sp.
CTTTTTGAACAAGGGCAGAAAATCCACCAATGAAGTTTACTCCAAGTTCTTTTGCACATTTGTCCAGAGTTTTAATATATGGCACATAATTTTTTGCATCAGAAGCACCTGCTACCAGAGAAATTGGGGTAACAGAGATTCGTTTATTAATGATTGGAACACCAAATTCTTTTTCAATATCCTGGCCAGTTTTTACAAGATTTCCGGCTTTTTTCATAATCTTGTCATAAATTTTGTCACAGGCAAGTTTTGGGTCTGAATCTGCACAATCCAAAAGTGAAATACCCATAGTAATACATCGGATATCTAGCTTTTGGCGCATAAACATGTTAACTGTTTCCTGGATTTCTACTGGTGAAAATATCATATTCTGTTCCTTAATAAAAAAATGTGAGTCACTTTTTACTGACTATGTGACTCACATTTTAATGAAAACTAATTTATGTAGCAATAAACAATAAAAAATAAGAAGGGGGTATGAGGTTGTTTGAACTGAGTTTTTTTGATTTATATAATCATTGTATGATTGAGATTTCTGAAAAAACATTAACAGGTTATAAGTATATAGATCTTTTTGCTGGTATAGGTGGTTTCCATTTAGCTCTTTCTTCCCTTGGTGCTGAGTGTGTTTATGCTAATGAATGGGATAAATTTGCTCAAATTGTATATAAAGAAAATTTCGGAATTGAACCAGAAGGTGATATCACAAAAGTTGATGAAAATAAAATTCCAGACCACGATATATCATGTGCTGGTTTTCCTTGCCAGGCATTTTCAATCAGTGGAAAACAAAAGGGATTTGAAGATAGTCGGGGTATATTATTTTTTGATGTTGCTCGTGTTGTAAAAGCAACAATGGAACAATTGGGCTATACTTTTTACGAAAGAGTTTTAAATGCTGTAAGTTATGGTATGCCACAAAAACGTAAGTGTATTTATATGATTTGCTTCAGAAATTATTTGATTAATAAAGAGTTTTCTTATCCAAAACAATTTGCTCTTTCAAAACATGTAGAAGACTTTTTGCTTGATGATGAAAATTTGGTAAAAGATTTGTATGTAGAGCGGCAAGATACCTTTTACAATGGCGAAAAAGACGACAAATACAGTGATACTTCTATTCTCCTGTGAATTATAAACAAAAGTTGTTAGAGCGAAAGAAGTTTCAATATAAAAGGAATAATCTTTTCAATTTAACTTCATATTTAATATTTATTTTCTCTTTGTTTTTCACATTTTACCATAAGTTTGAGTGTTTCGATATCTTTTTCGGTATCAGTAAAATTTTGAAGGAATCCATCTTCCTTTTGCATAAGAATTAAATCATAGGCATTTTCCAAAACAGAAAGCATTGTTGTAATATATTGACGTCCCTCTTGAAATCCATCGATAACAGAATCTCTAAACTCATTCAGAATAATTTGGTTATCAAAAACAGAAATCGTTTTATTTTCCAGATAAATTAAATCAGAAATTAAACAAGCGATTTTTTCATTCATAACAGGGAATGTATCTAATCTATTTTTATTATAAAGCTTCATAAATGAAATTTCATCTTTGTAGTCATACGCTTGAATAATTTGTTTAGTCATAAGATAAAAAATAGCGCGCTTTAAAAAATATATCTACTACTTGAAAGATATTATAGGACAGAATATATTCAAAATATGAAATCAGGAGTTACAAATCGTGAACAACTTATTTTAACAGGATTATATTTGTCAAAATTTGACAGAAAGGGACTAGAAAAACTTGGTTTTGAAAGTTTTACGGAAGCATTCAATGTTCTTGGATATGCACTTGAGGGCAAACCGATGAATATAAAAAATTACAGGGATGAATTCGATCCATATTTTGAAAATAGGCGACAAGGCTGGCATAAAAGAGAAATGCGAGATTACTGCAAAAAAGTTTATGATTCCGCAAAAGATTTTTCATTTGATAAATTTTCAAAAATTATAGCAGGGTTCCTTGTAAAAGATTTTGAATTAAAAACAGAAATAAATCATCTTTTGAAACAAGATGCTGATCCAAAATTTGTGAATAGAATTTCAACAGGATTAGCTGCTGAAAATTTTTTCATAGACAATTATTCGCAACATTTTTCAAATTTTACACTACAAGACACAAGAACTTTTGGATGTGGATTTGATTTTAAATTAAATAATGGTTCCGATTTTTTTTGTATCGAAGTAAAAGGACTTCAAACAAACTCAGGAAATTTTCTGATGACCGAAAAAGAATTCGACACAGCTGGCAAACTTAAAGAAAAATACTGTTTATATATAGTAAGGAATTTTAAAGAAAAACCTTATGAAAATTTGTTTTTTAACCCACTTGAAAAATTTGAACTTAAACAATTTTCTAAACAAATAATTCAAGTCAATTATCAAGGAAAAATTTAGGCAATCTGCATTAATAAATGCCTGTCAGAAACAGTGTCTTTTACTTTATCGGCATATTCTTTAGGAAAACCTTGTAATAAAAGTGCTTCATAGCCTGTTAATTGATAAATTTTTCCGTCGCGAACATATAAGATTCCATCTCGTTGCGAGCGTAATGTTGGACAACGTTCTTCATAAATTCGCAAATCTGACATTCTAGTGTCTAAAATTTTTCCTTCCATTTGTTCTAAATCTGAAATCGTATATTTTCCATTATTGGTTGGATTATTTAAATAATACTGGAGTATTTCAAGCCTTTTGTTATCAGCTTTATTATTATCAATCAAATATTTTTTTAAGGAAGGTTTTTCAACTGTTTGTGGCCACTTGAAAAACTCGATATTCATATTTAAGTTTTTATTTATTCCAATAAAATAAACTCTTTGTCTCATTTGTGGAACGCCATAGTCAAGACTTGTCAAAACTTTATAAATTACATCAAATCCAGAATTTCCGAGTTCATTTAAAATTATTTTTAAGGTTTGCCCTTTATCGTGAGTAACAAGACCTTTAACATTTTCTAGAATAAAACATTTTGGTTGTGTTTCCTTTAAAATTCTAGCTAAATGAAAAATGATTTGTCCACGAGTATCGTCAAAACCAGCTTTTCTTCCCATCACAGAAAAAGTCTGACAAGGGAAACCTGCAATCAAAAGGTCAAATTGTGGTATAGTTTCTGTTTTAATTTTCTTTAAATTTCCAAAATTTTTCTCATTTTCAGTATTAAATAACTGTTTATAAGTTGCAACAGATAGTCTGCTTGTATCAGAATATCCAACAGATTTTAAGCCAATTTGTTCAAGTCCTAATCGTCCGCCACCAATTCCGGAACAAAAATCAAAGAAAGTAGAAATTTTCATATATATTATTTTTTATTTTGAAAGTCTTACCCATTTCCAGAATTCTGGATCTTCCTGGCCGATTCTCCAAAAGCCCATTTTTTTAATTCCTGCCTCCTGATAAAGTCGGCAAAGTTGTAAAACGGACCAGGTGTCGTTGAAGTATCCTGTTACTTCTACTTGAGCTGTATATTTAAAAGTTGGAATATCATTTTCGTAAGTCACTTCTTTAACTTTATGCTCTGTCATAATTCGATTGGCCCCACTAAAGTACCATGCTCCTGCTGTGGTTTCGCTGGCCCAAGTTCTACCGTAAAATGGCAGTCCCATTATCAGTTTTCGCTCTGGTATAGTCTTTTGGGCATATTCCATAACCCTTCGGCACCAGTCAACAGAGGCAATTGGACCTGGTTTACTTCCAGACCAGCTTTCATCGTAAGCCATAATAAAAACACGGTCGCTGTATTTTGCAATTTCTGCATAAGGATAAATATCTTCAGATAGAAGTTTAACTCTTGCAGGAACACAGACTGTAAACCATTTTGCATTTCCAAGGGTGTATCTTAAATCAGACAAAAAGGTGATAAAATTTTTTCGGTCGCGGGCAGGAATAAGTTCAAAATCAATTTGTACACCATCGTAAGGTTCTGCTGCCTTTACAATATCTTTAATGATTTGTTTTCGTACCCCGTAAGAAGGATCAAGAACAAAATGACTTAGAGATTTACTGTCGCAAACTACAACAAGATGACATCTGGCCTTTCCAACATTGATTGAAGAGCGTTTTGGAATGGCTGTAAGTTCTCCGTAAGCATTAATTTCTGCCGCAAAATAACAGACATCTGTTAGCGGGATTTCGGAATTATATTCATCTTTACGACTTTGCATTACGTAACCCCAGCTTTCTTTCAGCTGAACAGGTTTTCCTTCTGCTTGTTTTAAAGTGTAAAGTGGTTTTAGTTCTTCTTTTTCTTCGATGATATCTTCTGCACTTAAGGCATATTCAACTTCTTCGGAAGGAATGTCAGAATCAACTCTGCCTTTTGCAAAAGTAAATGAAAAGATTGATGTGAGTACAAATAAAAAGCCGATAATTTTTTTCATATAAGAATTATCGGCTTCTTACTGTTAAAAATTATGAATTTATAATTTTATACATAGGACTGTCGCCCGGGTGTAATTCCAGAATATGTTTTTCACAAGACAGAATTTCTGACGGATCATGGGTAACATGAAGCAGGGTAGTTGTTCCGCTTTCTGCAATCAGTTCCATAAGTTGCAGGATTTTTTGTCTCTGAAGTTCATCCAGACCATGACATGGTTCATCCAGAATTAGAATTTCAGGCTTTTTTACAACTGAACGTAAAATCAGGATGGCTCTTTGTTCTCCGTAGCTTAAATTACCAAAAGTTTCAGTTTCACGTCCTTCAAATCCGCCAAGTTTAAGCCATTTTTTTGCAGAAGCAAGTTCTGAATCTGTTGCTGCTCCATATAAACCGATGGAATCGCGGAAGCCGCTTATGATGACGTTCTGCAGGCTGGTGGAACCAAGCATTCTGTATTCAACATGAAGTCTGTAGGAAACAATTCCGAGTTTCTTTTTGATATCCCAGATAGTTTCACCACTTCCTCGTTTAATTCCAAAAATGTGGACATCGTTACAGTAGACCTGTTTATTATCACCAGTTATAAGTTCCAGAAAGGTTGTTTTTCCACTACCGTTTGGTCCTCTGATAAGCCAGTGTTCGTTTTTATGAAGAGTCCAGCTTAAATCGACCAGGACCTTATTTTCATCCCAACCGACATTCACGTGATTCATCTGAATTAAAATTTCTGAAGAAGCACTGTTATTTTTTGCAGGAGAAAAATCTAATTCTTTTGAAAGATTTTCTTTGTTTTTCTGTAAGATTTCTTCGTTTTTAGATTTTCCTGCTTCTATCAGTTTTTCGTATTCGTCACGCTTTCCACAGAAAGTAATTTTTTTATCACTGAACTCCAGTACATTTGTAATTGAGTCAGGAATTTCGTGCCAGCGTTCCATTCCCAGAATGATATGAGGCATATTTTCATTTTTTACAGATCTGTTTGAAAGGTTGGTGAAAAAATCCAGAAGGATAGAACGGCTTTCTTTATCAAGGCCTGCAAAAGGGTCAGAAAGAATTAAGAGTTTTTTTCCGGAGATTAAGGCTCTTGCAAGTAAAGTTCGCCTGATTTCACCGGTGGACATATATTTTAATCCCCGGTCTAAGATTTTTTCTACCCCGCAGAGTTTTATTGCTGGATATGCTTCAAAATTTTTTGCTTCAGCAGGAAGAGCTTCTCCCTTTTTAATATTAAAAAGTCCTTGAGCAATGAAGAAGCGGCCAGTCCGTCCGTGATCAACACCACCTTCAAGATAGTCGCTTTCATCATTTTCTCTTTCTTCCTGAATTATTTTTGCGGCTCTTTCCAGAGAAACAATTTCTGTAGAAGACTGGAAAATATTTGAAAAAATAGGATTGGATGACTGGTCTGGTTCAGGACTGTTTGGAATTATTTTCAGACTTCCGGCAAGAGCGTTTACAAAATCTGCTTTTCCACCACCGTTTGGTCCAATCACCAGCCAGTTTTCACCTTCTTTCATTTTCCAGGATAGAGTTTCAATCAAAATTTTATTTGAATTTTCTATCCTGCAATTATTTATTTCAATTAAGGTTTCTGGCATTTTAGTTTGTTTTAATTGATTTTGCGAATAAAACTTCATTGTCTTTAGAAAGGCATGAAAGTTCAATTGTATTGTCAGTAAATACTAAATCTACATAACCAAATACTGTATTATCAATCCATTTTGAATATGGGGAATTATAAGTGATTGGAGAGTCGAGTTTTCCACCCATAGCACCAAGTACCATATAATTTACACCGTCTTTTTCAAGATATTCAAAGAAATGATCGTGTCCGCTCATGTGAAGGTCAACGTGATATTTTTCAAAGATAGGACAAAGGCGTTTCATTACATCCTGAAGGTCGCCCCAGTATCTTCCTGCAGTTGGATCATAATAACCGGAAGAAACTACATAGCAGTGAGAAATAACAATAACTGTTTCTTCCTGAGGAATTTCTTCAAGCTGATTGATAAGCCATTTTTCCTGAGTTTTTGAAAGTTCTGAAGAATCCCAGAGCATATTCAAAAAGAGAATGTGAACCTTTCCACTATCAAGGCGGAAGTTGTATTTATCATTCTTGTCCATAAAGGTTCTTTTGAAAATTGGAAGACCATTAATGAGGGCATCGTGATTTCCAGGGATTGCTCTGAGCAGGGTAGTAGGCATGTAAGTTCTGATATCTTTTACAGCTTCGTCCATGTAAGAAGTAATCATACCAAAATCGGAAATATCACCAGTGAGAAGACAAAGATCGTAATCACCATCTTCCATATTTTTTAAAATCTGTATTCGGGCTTCTGCATTTGCGGTGGAAGCACCCCAGTGAGGGTCAGATGCAAGTGCAATGTGTTTGAGTTCAGGACAGCCCTTTTCGAGGTGGAGAAGATTCATTCCTGAATTATCAACTTTGGCACTACCAATGATTGTAAAGGCAACAAAAACGGCAATCCATATAATAGAAAAAAGGCAAGACATGATGTAAGAAAGGATTTTTGTAACTTTGTTGTCTTTTAAACAATTGATAAGCAGGAAGATTGCAGGAAGACATGCAGTTAAAAGTAAGGCTCTTGTGGCAAGGCGGATTTCTTTATGCCAGTTCAAAGTTCCCTGATAACCAATTGTGTTTGTAAACCAGAGAAAAGATGCAATACAGATAATAGTTGCAACTACACCCAAAATTACTGTTTTTTTTGTAAAACAAGCTTTAATTTTCATATTCACCCCATTCGCATCCCAAATGATTTGCTTCAACTTCATCTAAAAGTTCAAGTTTGTGATGTGTTTTTTTATATAGTTTTATTGTGCCATAGCCAGTTCCGCCATTCCAAAGTCTTGTATGACGTTTTGCTCCATCAGGAGATTCATAATTTACCAAAAGCATTTGTGATTTTGGACATTCCATCTGGGTTTCCATAACAGCTTTTCTTGTTTCCTGACGAACATACCAGATGATTTTTTCTTCTGTTTCTTTGCAGTCAAACTTAGTGCGGCAGAAAGTCCAGAATTTAGAAAAATTGAATTCGTATGATTTTCCTTCATACCAGAAGTCGCTCAAAAGTTTGCGTTTAAGGGAAACTCCAAAAACTTTAGGACAGCCTCCACCAATATCAAAGACAGAATTTTCCAGTTTTTTTCCACTTATCTTGCTGACTAAATCGTTTGAAGAAAGCCATACCCATGGACTTGTAAAATTGCTTCCCCAGTTTTTATCAGCATATCCAAAGCTTTTTTCTTTGATGATTTTATATTTTTTCCCGTTTGCAGTAACGTTTCCTTCGTAGAAAGATTTCATTCCTTCTGCATGCCAGTACATTTCGAAAGCTTTTAAATCACGGAAAAGTTTGCCAGCTCCATATCCAACATTAAAGGCAACATCTTTTTTGATGCTTAAATCCCACTGCATAGAACCGTCCCCGCACATCCATTCAGGATGATTTGCAGAGTCATTTATCTGAACATTTCCAGTTAGACGTGTATCGCTTGCAGAACAGTCTAAAGCAGTCAGTTGAAAGCCAGTTTTGTTATTTTTGATTGAAACATCTTTCCAGGGAATAAAACGATGGAGTTGAACGGCATCTTTTCCCCACCAGCCGCATTTTATCATAAGGTAGGAAGGACGGAATCCTTTTTCTTTGTTGAGGGGGTCTTGTCCAAGAGTAGGGGTCTGTCCCCCATCACGCTCATTTGCAATAGCAGGATTGCAGGTAAAATATTCTATAAAAAAAGTTTTTTCTTCACCGGTTTCTTCATTTATGCCGGTAAAATTATGCCACCACCAGTCATAACCTTTTTTTGCAAAAGGGCCATCTAACATCCAGTAGTTTCTTGTTAGGTCATGTTTATTCATGAGATTAGTTTAATATATTTTCTAAATCTTGTAGAGAGAAAAAAAATTCACTAAAATGAAATTTATGAGTACAAATAATGATTTATGTCCTTGTGGTTCAGGAAAAAAATATGGCGAATGCTGCGAACCAATTATTAAGGGAACTATTAAAGCTCCTTCTGCTGAAGCTTGTATGCGTGCCCGCTATACATCATATGTAAAGCATGAAATTGATTACATCATTAATTCTTGTGAAGAAGGCGAAGGAATTGGTGAAGTTGACCGTAAAGCAACTGAAGACTGGAGTAATCAGTCTACATGGAATGGTCTTCAGATTTTACGTACTGAAAAAGGTGAAAAAGATGATGAACAGATTGTAGAATTTACAGCTGATTATACACTTCATAATATGCATGATATTCATCACGAAATTTCATTGTTCAGAAATGTAAATGGTGACTGGAAATACGTTGCAGGAAATGTTATTCCAACAACAATTAAACGTGTTGGTGCAAAAGTTGGACGTAATGATCCTTGTCCATGCGGTTCTGGTAAAAAATACAAACAGTGCTGTGGCCGCTAAAATGTGGCAATCTGATAATTCGAACGGTTTTCGGGAGGTGAAAATTATTTCCCGGGAACCGTTTATTTTTTTAAGGTGATATTATGGCAAAAGTTATAACAGGTTTTCATTCGATTGAAGAAAAAGTAAGGGCTATTGTTAAAACTGGAAATTCCAACGGAATTATTATTTCTTACAGTAAGCCTGGCCCACGAGTAAAGAAAATTCTGGCTGCTGCAAAAGAAGCTCACATAAAAACTGAAGAAGTTGATGATAAAAAGCTGGATGAAATGGTTTCGGGGCTGGAAGAGGCTTTGCGTGACCATCGTGGAATTGTAATGACATTTTCTGGTGAAACTAAACAGACTGCAAATATTGTAAATTTTGATTCCTGGATAAAAACTGCACCTGAAAAAGGAACGGTTGTTGTGCTTGATAAAGTTACAGATCCTCACAATGTTGGGGCAATCATCCGTTCCTGCGATCAGTTCGGGGCTAGTCTGGTTCTTTTGCCAGATCATAACAGTGCAAGCGATATTGAAGGAAATGAAGTTATAGGTCGTACCAGTGCAGGTGCAAGTGCCTGGGTGCCTGTTGCAGTGGTGAATAATCTTGTTAGAGCAGTTGAACAGCTGAAAGAAGCTGGTTTCTGGGTGTATGGAGCAGATGCCGGGGGACAGACCCTGGGAAAAATAGATTTTCCACCAAAAACCTGTATCATTATGGGAAGTGAAGGAAGTGGAATTTCTCAGCTTCTGGAAAAACAGTGTGATGCAATTGTTTCTATTCCTACTTGCGGAAAAATTGACAGCTTGAATGTTTCTGTTGCTGCTGGTGTACTTTTATATGAATTATTTCGTCGACAAAATTGACAAAAAGTGTCAAAATGTGTAAAAGTATAAAATAGAGGTATATATGTCAAGACAAGATGAAATTGCTGCAAACGCAGTTCGTAAATCAACTCTGAAATCATTAAAGCAAAAGAAAAAGATACGCCTTCGCCAGTTGAAGGAAGATTATGAAAAAGAAGTTCAGAAGACACAGATTCAATATGCAGAAGATCCTGAACGCTTAAAGGCAAAATATGCAGCTGATACTTACGCTAAAAACGAAAGAAGAAAGAAGATGGCTGCAAAACGTATCGAAGCAGAAAAGAAACTTATTGAAGCAGAAAAGAAAGTTCGTCGTCTTACAGCAGGCGAAGAAATTGCTTCTTCAATTATTCAGGGAATTGGAGCTTGTTTATTTATTGCAGGAACAGCAATTTTAGATACTATTGCCATTGGAAAAGCACAGACATACATTAATACAACTATTGTTTTCTACTCACTTTTTGGTGCTTCAATGATTTTGATGTATTTATTCTCTCTTTTACAGCATGCCCTTACAAACCTTACAGCTAAGGCAGTTTTCAATCGTCTGGCTCACATCTGGACTTTCTTAATTATTGGATTCTGTTATTCAGCATATACAATTACAAAACTTCAGAGCTTAAGCGGATGGATTCTTTTTGGAATTGTTTGGACTGTAGTTTTTGTAGGTATTCTTTTTTACGCAATTGCAGGTCGTAAGTTTGAGAACTTAAATACAATTCTTTATGTTGTTGCAGGTTTCTCTGGTCTTGTTGTTGCAAGAAATCTTTATCAGGTTCTTTCTGCAAAGAGTTTCACAATGTTGATAATTGGAGCAGTTTTCTACATCACAGGTATTATTTTCTATAACTTAAGAAAGATTAAATACATGCATTTTGTAGGAAATACAATTATGTTATTAGGAAGTGTTTATATCTTCCTTTCAATGTTCTATATCAACTAGTTTTATATTTTTTTAATGGAACCGGGGCTTTTTTTGAAGTACCCGGTTTTTTTGTTTTAAAAAAATCTCATTGTACAAAATCTTCTATATCACTAAAATAATATGGATTTTTAATTAAAGGTAGTTATCTATGGAAAACTCAAAACGTACAGTAACTTGCGGTGAGCTTACAAAAGCTGATGTCGGCAAGAAAGTAGTATTAAATGGTTGGGTAAGCCGCACTCGCGATTTGGGCGGACTTGTATTTATTCGTCTTCGTGACCGCTATGGTATTACTCAGGTAACAGTTGGTGATAAGGCCAGCGACAAAGTAAAAGAAATCGCATCATCACTTAAATCAGAATATTGTATTGCAGTAGAAGGTATTGTTGCCGCTCGTGCTGAAAAAGATATCAACAAGGATATGGCAACTGGTGAAATTGAAGTTGAGGCAGATGATATTGAAATCTTTACAACTTCTCAGGATTTACCTTTCTCAATTGAAGAAGTTCGCCAGAAAGATGGAAGTCTTGTAATTCCAAATGAAGATCTTCGTCTTAAGTACCGTTATCTTGATTTGCGCCGCGATCCAATGCAGCACAACATCATCCTCCGCTCTCAGGTAACTTTTGCAACACGTGAATATTTGACTTCAAAAGGATTTTTGGAAATTGAAACTCCAACCTTTATCAAATCTACTCCAGAAGGAGCCCGCGACTACTTAGTTCCATCTCGTGTTCATCCTGGAAAATTCTATTCACTTCCACAGAGCCCACAGCTTTATAAACAGCTTTTGATGGTTTCTGGTTTTGATAAGTACTTCCAGATTGCCCGCTGTTATCGTGATGAAGATGCCCGCGGAGACCGTCAGCCTGAATTTACTCAGATTGATATGGAAATGTCTTTTACAAACCGCGAAGAAGTTCTTTCTACAACAGAAGGAATGATGCAGTA
>CAMPAL010000076.1 GCA_946631855.1 uncultured Treponema sp.
ACTCTTCAAAAACCGCAGTTACGCTGTAGAAAAAGCAGCTCTTACGAGTGAATAATCTTCAATTGACATAAATCTGACCTGATGATAATATCACACATATAAACATACTAGGCTAGTAGGTAATTATCAAGGAGGTCGATTTATGTCAGATAATGAAAACGAAGTTAAATCAATAAGTGCTGTTGATTTTCATAAATTATACTTGGAAAACAGAGGTTCCGTTACAATACTGGATCTTCGTGAACCTGATGAAATTCTTGTTCATCCTCTTGACGGAACAGTAAAAGTTCCATTTTCTAAAATTGGCAGTGGCTTAAGTTCCATCCCTAATGATAAACCTGTTTATGTAATTTGCCGTACTGGTGATTTTAGCCAGGAAGTTACAGAAATTCTTACTGACAGGGGATACATCGCTTATAACGTTCTTGGTGGTTATGATGAATTTATCAAACTGTCAGTTTCTGATGAAATTTATATTGATGCAAAAAAATTAAGATGTCCTGGCCCAATTGTTAAAGTTGCTGATACTTTGAGGGATCTTCCTGCTGGGACTCATGCCTCTGTTGAAGCTACAGAAGATGCTTTTTATTCTGATATTAAAGTCTGGTGTGAACGTACAGGAAATAAACTGGAGGAACTTACCGCTGCGGATGGAATTATAAAAGCCAAAATTGTAAAAACTGATTCGAATTCTTCAAAAAATGAAAATAAGGTTCTAACTTCTGAACAAAATGATAAAACATTTGTTGTTTTTTCTGGAGATCTGGATAAAACAATTGCAGCATTTATTATGGCAAACGGAGCTGCTTCGCTTGGAAGAAATGTAACTATGTTTTTCACATTTTGGGGGCTCAATATTTTGAGAAAGCCTCGAAAAGTAAAAGTTGCAAAGAACTTTATAGAAAAAATGTTTGGAATGATGATGCCACGCGGTACTACCAGATTAGGTCTTTCCAGAATGAATATGTTTGGTGCCGGTGCAAAAATGATAAGGGCTATCATGAAGAAAAAAGGCGTTGCTTCTCTGGAAGAACTTATTGCAGATGCAATTTCTCATGGTGTAAGAATAGTTGCATGTCAGATGTCCATGGATATTATGGGAATTCATAAAGAAGAATTGATTGATGGAGTTGAACTTGGCGGAGTTGCGACCTTTATTGGTTCTGGTGAAAAATCTGATATGAGTCTGTTCATTTAATAAGATTTTCCACCAGAAATCAGTTATCCCTTATTACAAATCAATCTTTTCAAAACTCTTAGCGGCTGAAATTTCTCCCCAGATTGTAAATAATACAAAGACAATTATGGAAACACACAGGAAAATTAGCTGCTTTGGTAATTCTTCAAAGCCAGATGTAGAAATGAATTGCAACCCTGGAAGATAATGCAGAACTTCGCTTGCAGCAACAAGAAGGAAGGCAATCACAATAAAGGCGATGAAAGATTTTGCAAAATAGTAGCCTGTCTTAAAAAATCCGCGGACAAAAATCAGATTGAAAAGGGCAAGAATCAAAAGTGAAAATCCTACAAAGAAAAAGTTTGCATTCATGAGAGGGTTTGTAAGATAAGGTGAAAGATTAGACATAAGACCCATGCGTATCAGTGAGAAGGTCAAAGTCAGAATAAAATCAATCATTTCTATGAAAACCACAAAAATAAATCGGGCTTTTACAATTGATTTTTTTGAAATTGGTAGCATTACTGAATAAATTATGTCGTTTGATTCACGTCCGTTCTGGAAGGTCTGGAAAAGTCCCAGGCATATAAAAAACTGACTGACTAGAATAGGGTAGCCGGGAATAAATGCCATGAGAGTAAAGGCCAGGAAGAAGTATGATAGGGGTGATGAAGCAAGTTTTATTTCTTTTCGTAAAAGTTTTGCGTTTTCAGACATGGATTTCCTCCTTTTCGTTTTTAAGCATAAAATCATCAAGAGTCATACCAATTTCTTCGGTTTTTCCTGAATATAAAATTGAACCCTGCTTTATATAGGTGATTGAATCGGCACATTTATCCAAGTCAGTAGTTATGTGTGATGAAAAGAGGATTGAAATGCCTTTTGCTTTAAGCTGATTGAAAATGTCCAGAAGTTCGGCCCTGGAAATTGGATCCAGACCGCTGGTTGGTTCATCAAGAATTAAAAGTTCTGCCTTGTGAGAAAGGGCAAGCGAGATAGAATATTTTACTTTCATTCCTTCTGAAAGCTGAGCAGGACTTTTCTGAGGATCCAGTTTGAAGACCTGCAGATAGTGCTGATAGGCTTCTTCATCCCAGTTTTCATAAAAAGATTTTGTAACATTTGTAATCTGGACGATTTTCTTTTTCTTATAGTAGCCGTCTGTACTTACAACATAGCCGACTTTCTGCTTAATTTGTGCCTCATTACCTTTCAGGGACAGACCAAAAAATTCAATTGTACCACTATCAGGGCTAACCAGATTTAAAAGACTTTTGAGTGTTGTGGTTTTTCCGGCACCATTTCTTCCGATAAAGCCCATTATGCTGCCTTTTTCAATTTCAAAAGAAACGTTTTTCAGCGAAAAGGCCGGGTAGGTCTTGCATAAGTTTTTGACTGATAAAACTGCCATATTTTCTCCTGAGTAAGGCCGCCCGGTAGGCGGCCGGTGATAGATTGGAAAGCGTTAAGAAAAACGCGGAAGCGGTTTTTAGCTTGTCCACTGTCTAAAATGTTATACTTTTGCAAGTAATACTTACATTTTAAGCCCGAAGTTTTTACAGGTCAATCAAGAAAACTTTACAAAAAAGACTGAAAAATGTAAGTAATAGTTGCATTTTAAATCTTGAATTCAAAAAGTCCATGATGATTGCAGTATGTAAAGATTTTCCATACTCCTGCTATTTTGAAGCGGGCCTGGGCTTCTCCTTCGGGGTAGAGTTTTGCTAACTGAATGCTCTGATCAGAAATAGCCGCAATAAAGGAAATATAGTGATCCTTTGTCATGGGGTGATTGATGGTGACAAAATATTCATCTTCTATAATTTCAACCTTAGGGCTGTGGCAGACATCCTTATCAATTATTTCTGCTTCCAGAGTTGGCAGAGTAATTCCACAACAGCTGATAACTGCTTCTCCAGTAGTGTGAATAATATTTCCACAGACTGGACAGACGTAAAATTTTCCTCTTGCCATGTTGCAGGGCTTATTCTGGTTTGTAATATTTTCGCCTGAAAGCAGTTCAATCACCGAAACTCCAAGTGCCTTCCCCAGATTTTCCAAAAGTCCGATATCTGGGAAGCCCTTGCCTGTTTCCCATTTGCTTACGGCCTTGCTGGTTACAAAAATCTTTTCGGCAAGCTCTTCCTGAGTCATATTCTTTTTTTCGCGGAGAGCCTTAATTACTGCTCCAGTTACGTAGTTGTTCATGGATTCAGAATAACATGGGGGTAAGGGGGCTTCAACCTACGATTCGTGGAATGAAAAGGGCTGTAACTTTTCTAAATTAATAGTAGAATAAGAAAAAATACGGGTGGGGCAGAAAAATGATTAGCACAAAAATTCAGGCTTTCGAAATGAAAAATCTTCCTCAGGTAATTGATGTGGTAGTTCCATTATGGAGTCCACCACTGGGAGATGCTAACTTCAAGCGTTTTAATGTTGAATTTATAGTTAGAAATAATATTTCTGAAAATGATTATCGCTTTGAACTGGTGGATGAAAAAGGAAACTTTCTTGCTGCGGCATTTTTCTATCGAAAGGGGGATAAATGTCTGGTGGAAGACTGGTTTTCCAAAGAATCAGGACGATTTTCAGAGTCTTTACTGAAGGCAGCAAATATGTCCCGGGTTTATCTAAATTCTATGGACCAGCGTACTGCATCTTTTATGAAGGATGATGATATTAAATTATCGCTTTTTGTGAGCAGACAGAAGGGTGCAGGAGCTACAATTCTTAATAAGATGTCTGAAATTTTATACAATGAAGGCTGGAAAACCCTTTATTTGTGGACAGATTGTGATTGTAACTGGCAATGGTACGAAAAACATGGATTTGAACTTGTCTGGAAAGGTAAATATGAACCATTTAGTAATGAGCATGAAGAGTATATGACCTATATTTATAGGAAAACTCTTCATGCATAAAAGTAAGTTTAAGCTTTACAGAAAACTATTAAGCCAGATCAGGCCCTTTTGAAATTGCAGTTTTTAACAGAATTGGGGTGATTAAAGCAGAACTGATTACACTAAGAATGATAGCTGGCAGGATGGCTGGATCAATCATTCCTGCATCAATACCTTTTTGAGCAACCATAAGGGCAACTTCGCTGCGGGCAACCATTCCAATTCCAATAACCAGAGATTCATGTTTTGTTGAACCGCATATTTTTGCACCAAGTCCACATCCTATTATTTTTGATAATACAGTCAAAACAATAAGAATAAGTGCAAATACCAGAATGTTAAGATTCATAGTTTTTAAATCAGTTCGCATTCCGACGCTAGCAAAGAATACTGGAGTAAATACCATATATGATGTAACTGTCACTTTTTTTGCAACGTAAGGACGGGCTTTTGTTACATTACAAAGAATTAAACCTGCGAAGAATGCACCGGTTATATCAGCTACGCCAAAAAGAACTTCGGCACAGAAGGCCATTGCAAAACAGAAAGCCAGAGCCCAGATGGCAATTCTTCTGGACTGATAGTGTTTTTCTGAAATTCTTTCAAAAATCTTTTTTGTAATAAAACCAACTCCGAAAACAAATACAAAGAAAAGAAGGATTTTAACAATTACAAGAAGAACATTTGAATTTTCAGCATCACTTTGTCCGCTTAATCCAGTTAATATAGAAAGAAGTACAATTCCAAGAATATCATCAATAATTGCGGCACTTAAAAGGGTAGTTCCGGTCTTTGTTTTCAATTTTCCAAGTTCGTTCAGTGTTTCAACAGTAATTCCTACAGAAGTTGCAGCAAAAACCATTCCTACAAATCCCGCTTTCAGAATACTCATGAAATCGGCATTGCGTTCGAAGAAGAAGAAATAAAGTCCACCACAGAAAAGTAATGGAACAATAACGCCGAAACAGGCAATCACAAATGCTTTTCCACCTGTTTCTTTTAAGTCGTTCATGTCGGTATCAATACCTGCTGTAAACATAAGCATGATAACGCCAATTTCAGCTGTTTTTTTGATAAAATCTGTTACTTCAATAAGTCCAAGACAAGATGGGCCTAGAATAATACCTGCAATAAGTGCCCCTACAACCTGAGGTAAATGAATCTTTTTTGTTGCAATTCCTAAAACTTTTGTTGAGAGAAGGATGATTGCCAGAAATAATAAATATCCGTAAGTTTTCATAGGCAACGATTATATTATTTTGAAAATAGTTAATCTATATAATTTTTTTATAATTCTTCTTGCATTCTCTTTGGTTTATGCTTATATATATAGTAAATTCATAAAATAAGGGAGATTAAATTATGAACAAACTTGTCAGAAATTCAGTCATCGCTGGGGTGATTGCAATTGTTGTATTGGTACTTGTTATCAATTCTTGTACTGTTATCTCGCCAAATGAACGAGGTGTAAAAGTTACTCTTGGTCAGGTTGAAGGAGATGTTATTCAGCCTGGTATGCAGTTTCATGCTCCTTTTGTTTCTAAAATCAGAAAATTCCGTCTTGAACCAAAGACTTATGAAGTTTCTTTTTCTTGTGGTAGCGATGGTGCTATTACAAAAGATATGCAGACTGTAGGAAGTACAGTTGCTGTTCGTTATGTTTATGATGAAAGACGTATTATGGATATTGTAACCAGATACTTGAATGATGCAGTAATTCAGAGTGCAATGCGTGATAACGTAAAAGCTTCTTTGAAAGAAACAGTTGGTCAGTATTCTATTTATGATCTTGTTGAAAAACAGAATGAAGTAACTGGAAAAGTAGCAGATGCCATGCTTACCCGTATGTCTGATTATCCAATTGATATTTCTCAGACAACAATTACAAACTGGGACTGGTCAGATGATTTTGACAAGCAGATTAAAGAAACTGCAAATCGTGCTCAGGAAGTTAAAAAGGCCGAACAGGATCTTAAACTTGCAGAACAGCAGGCTCAGAAACAGGTAAAGGAAGCTGAAGCTAAAAAGGCTGCTATTGAACAGGAAGCAGAAGCTGCTTTGATTAAGGCTCAGAAAGAAGCTGAAGCAAAGAAGGTAGAAGCTGATGCTCTTGCTTACTACAATGCAAAAGTTGCACAGAACTATCAGGTTGAAATTAAACTTAAAGAACTTGAAATTGAACTTGAACGTGCAAAAAAATGGGATGGACGTCAGGTTCCTTCTTACATTCCACTTACTGCTGCTGGCGGAATTGTAAATCTTCCTGAAGCAAAACAATAAAAAGTATTAGTAGAAATAGAGAAGTGCATTTCGGTAAATATAATTCCGGGATGCACTTTTTTTGTTGTTTTTGTAGACTTTATTTGAAAAGTTTATTATCTTTGTTGCATACAATATAATTTTACACAAGGGGAAATGAAGATGGAATATATTAATCAGACTTTAGATCAGGAAAGGGCTTTGTATGGCATAAAAAATGCTCTGGTCGATTCATGCCGCTTTGACGGACCGGCAGATGGTGAATCTGCTTTGAAAGAAGTTTCTGATATTGAAGTTCGTAACTGTTTTATGAATCTCCGTTATCCTCTGTGGCATGTAACTAATGCAAAAATTTCTAATACAGAATTAACTGAAAATTGTCGTGCTGCCCTCTGGTATGATAAAAATATCGAAATTGATTCCTGTCGTTTAGGTGGAATTAAAGCTTTACGAGAGTGTGAAAATATCAGCCTTAAAAATTCTTCTGTCAATTCTCCTGAGTTTATCTGGAAATGTCATAACATGAAAATTGACAATGTTACAATTGAGCAGTCTGAATATCCTTTTTTCGAGGTGGAAGGGGCAGTAATAAACAATCTTTCTATGAAAGGAAAATATTCTTTTCAGTACTGCAGTAATATTGAAATAGAAAATTCTTCTTTAGACACAAAAGATGCTTTCTGGCATTCGAAAAATGTTACTGTACGAAACAGTCTTGTAAAAGGGGAATATCTTGCCTGGTATTCAGAAAATCTGACATTAATTAATTGCAGGATTATTGGGACTCAGCCCTTCTGTTATTGTAAAAATTTGAAACTAATCGATTGTACAATGGAAGACTGTGATCTTTCTTTTGAACGTTCAGAAGTTGAAGCTGATATTAAAGGTTCAATTGATAGTATAAAAAATCCTATATCAGGAAAAATTTCTGCAGATTCAATTGGAGAAATTATTATCGAAGATGATATTGTAGATCGAAATAAAACCCAGATAATCTGCAGAAATTAAAGAATTATTTTTCCATCAAAAATTTATCAATCTGGCGGGCACATTCGCGTCCTTCTGCAATGGCCCATACAACCAGCGATTGACCTCTGTGCATATCTCCGGCTGTAAAAACTTTTGCTTTTGTTGTTGCGTATCCATTTGGACTTGTAGCCTCAGGACTTGCTTCTCCTTCAGATTTTACAGTTCCGCGCTCTCCCAGTTCTACACCAAAAGCCGAGGCTGTATATTCTTCGCAACCGGTAAAGCCTGCCGCTACCAGAAGCAGATTACATGGAAGTTCTTTTTCTGTTCCTTTGCGTTCTATAAGACTTCTTTTACCATCAATAGTCTGAAATTCTACCTCTACAGTTTTTACCGCTTTTATTTTGCCGTTTTCACTTATTACTTCTTTTACAGTTGTTTCGTAAATGCGGGGATCCTGTCCAAATTTTGCGATAGATTCTTCTGCACCATAATCAACTTTGAGGATTTTAGGCCATTCCGGCCATGGGTTACTTGCAGTTCGTTCTACAGGTGGACAAGGCATCATTTCTATTTGAGTTACACTTGCAGCTCCAAGTCTTATAGAAGAACCACAGCAGTCATTTCCTGTATCTCCACCACCTACAATTACAACATGTTTACCTTCGATATTTATTCCATAATGTTCAGAAAGAACCTGGGCAATCTGACTGTTAGCAGGCTTTATACCAACTTTTTCAAGGGCATTTTGAGTAGCTACAAGACTTTTTGTAACAGCTGTCAGAAAATCAACCGCAAACAGAATTCCACCATCTGCACCTTTGCGGTTTGTATTTATTTTATCCATTCCTCCTGCAGAAAGTGCACGGGCTTTTTTTGCACCACAGCAAAGGGCAATTGCATCATAAGACTTTAGGATATGTTCGGCAGAAGCAGAACGTCCTACATCAGCATTAAAGACAAATTCAACCCCTTCTGCTTTCATAAGATTTATGCGGCGTTCAATGATTGATTTTTCCAGTTTCATGTTTGGAATACCGTACATTAATAGACCGCCTGCTTTATCTTCACGTTCAAAAACTGTAACACTGTGACCTCTGCGGTTAAGACTGTCTGCTACAGCAAGGCCTGCAGGTCCAGAGCCTATGACTGCAACTTTCTTTCCACTTCTTTTTGCAGGAACTTCCGGCTTCATGTAACCGGTTTGATAAGCCTTTTCAATTATAAAAAGTTCGTTGTCATGAATTGTAACTGCACCTTCGTTTACAGTTGGACTTCCACAGTTACAGGCCTTCTCACAGAGAGCAGGGCAAACCCTTCCTGTAAATTCAGGAAAACTGGATGTTTTTAAAAGGCGCCAGGCTGCCATGTCGTACTGACCGTTATAAAGGGCATCATTCCATTCCGGGATGTAGTTATGAAGCGGGCAGCCGGTTACCATTCCTTTTAGTTTAAGTGCAGAACCGCACATAGGAACTCCACAATTCATGCATCTTGCAGCCTGTTTGCGGCGGGCTTCTTCATCCAGTTTAGGATGAAATTCTTCAAAGTTTGTAATGCGTTCTAAAGGCGGAACATTTGCATTTTCAATTCTTTTATATTCTATAAATCCTGTTGCTTGTGCCATAGTTACTCCTTAAAAAAATCTTCTATAAGTTTAAGCAGTGCATTTCTTAAAAGCGGCAAGAAGAGCTTCGTCATGAGAGGCTCCGCCTGCTTCCTGAACTTTTATTTCTGACATTATGCGCAGATAATCATTTGGAATAATTTTTTTAAACTTAAACTTCCAGTTATCCCAGTCAGAAAGAATTTCTTTTGCACGCTGGCTTCCGGTTTCTGCTGCATGTTCTTCTATAAGTGAATGTAAAAGTTTTTCGTCCGGACCTTCAGAGTCTGATTTTGAATCTGCCTTTGAAAGAGTTGATGTTTCATCATTCAGGGCATACATTTTTACAAGTTCATGATTAAGACGTTTATACAGGTCGTGATTTTCGTCCAGAACATAAGCCAGACCGCCGCTCATACCGGCACAGAGATTTTTTCCAGTCTTTCCAAGAATTACAGCTGTTCCTCCAGTCATGTATTCAAGTCCGTGATCTCCGCAGCCTTCTGCAACAACGCTTGCACCAGAATTTCTTACGCAGAATCTTTCTCCTGCAACCCCGTTAATAAAGGCTTTTCCGCTGGTTGCTCCGAACAAAGCAACGTTTCCTACTATAATATTTTTATCTGCATCGCCCTGGAAATTGGATGGTTTTGTGATTACAAGTTTTCCACCACTCAAGCCTTTTCCAAATGCGTCGTTTGCGTCTCCTTCAAGTTTTAGAGTTAATCCTTTTGGAATAAAGGCTCCAAAACTCTGGCCGGCTCCACCTTTGAAATGAACAAGGTAAGTGTCATCTTTAAGGGTATTACCATATTTCTTCTGAATTTCGCTTCCAAGAATTGTTCCAACTGTACGGTCGGTTGACTGGATTTTTAATTCAGAATCAGGAGATTCTAATTTTGAATTATGAATTAAGAATGATGAATAATCATTTTGAGTAAAAGCTGGAACAAGTTTAGATAAATCAATCCCTTTTTCAAGCTTAAAGTCAAAAGTATCGCGTTCTTTTTTCCATTCATCACCCCTAGAACCTGAAACCTCTAACCTCTCACCTAATACCCGGCTCATATCTACAAGACCTGCACGTTTGAAGCCCTGTTTATCTTTAAGTTTAAGAAGATCTGTACGACCGCACATTTCTTCAACAGAATGAACGCCAAGTTTTGCCATAATTTCCCGCATTTCCTGAGCAATGAACTTCATAAAGTTTTCTACATATTCAGGTTTTCCAGGGAATTTTGCACGGAGTTTTTCGTTCTGGGTAGCAACTCCAAATGGACAGGTATCCAGCTGGCAGACACGCATCATTGAACAGCCCATTGCAATAAGTGGTGCTGTTGCAAATCCAAATTCTTCAGCTCCAAGCAGGGCTGCAATTGCAACGTCACGTCCGCTCATAAGTTTACCATCGGTTTCGATTACAACTCGTCCGCGAAGTCCGTTCTGAATTAAAGTCTGATGAGTTTCTGCAAGTCCAAGTTCCCAAGGAAGTCCTGCGTGATGAATTGAACTAATTGGAGCTGCTCCTGTACCGCCGTCATGTCCACTAATTAAGATTACCTGAGCTCCGGCTTTTGCAACTCCTGCCGCAATTGTTCCAACTCCAGCTTCACTTACAAGTTTTACACTGATTCGAGCCGCACGGTTTGCATTTTTCAAATCATAGATAAGCTGGGCAAGATCTTCAATTGAGTAGATATCGTGATGGGGTGGTGGAGAAATAAGTGCTACACCTGGGGTTGCATAACGGGTCTGAGCAATCCATGGATAAACTTTTTTTCCAGGAAGATGACCACCTTCGCCCGGTTTTGCTCCCTGTGCCATTTTTATCTGGATTTCTTTTGCACTTAAAAGATATTCTTCTGTAACACCAAAACGTCCGCTGGCAACCTGTTTAATTGCAGAGTTGTATTCAGTTCCCAGACGCTCAGGCTTTTCACCACCTTCTCCAGAATTCGATTTACCATGCAGATGATTCATTGCCGCTGCCATACACTTGTGGGCTTCTTCTGAAATTGAACCATATGACATGGCTCCTGTTTTAAAACGCTGTACAATTGAATCAACGCTTTCTACATCTTCCAGAGGGATTCCTCCATCCTTTGCAAAATTAAAATCAAGCATTGCACGGAGGGTGTGAGGATGTTCGTTGGAATCTACAAGAGCAGTGTATTCTTTAAATCGGGAATAATCGCCGTTGCGGGTGGACTGCTGTAAGGCGATGATTGTCTGAGGATTATAAAGATGACTTTCTGCATCAGGACCCATTCTTAACTTATGGTTTCCAACTGAATCAAGATGAGTGTTTACTGTAAGTCCTGCAGGATCAAATCCATGAGCATGATGATATCGTACGTCTTCTTCAATCTCTTTTAATCCAATACCACCAACGCGGCTAACTGTATTTGTAAAGTATTTTTTTATAACTTCTTCTGAAATACCAACTGCTTCAAAAATCTGGGCAGACTGATAAGACTGAATTGTACTGATTCCCATTTTTGCAGCAATCTTTACAATTCCGTTTATAATTCCCTTGTTGTAATCATCAATGGCGGTGTGATAATCCGTGTCCAGAATTTTCTGATCAATAAGTTCTGCAATTGCTTCGTGAGCAAGATAAGGATTTACAGCCCGGGCACCATAAC